>JBMFPL010000199.1:0-6600 GCA_049969115.1 Bryobacteraceae bacterium
GCCAGCAACTCCGCATCCTTTGCCGACTGCTCGAAGACGTAGTTACCCGCCACCACGGACCACGCCTCACCGCCGGGTGTGCCAACTGCATGCTCCACCAACACGCTGTAAAGCCCGCTTTCTACCAGTTCGCCCGCTGCCAGATCGGCAGCCAGCTCGTCGCGGGAGAGATCCAGCAGGTAGATGCGCAGGCGACCGTCGGTTTCCAGGCGGCGCACCAGGAAGAAAACCCCGCGCCAGGCCGCTTCCAGCGCCTGGAAGGCCGGCTGGTGCAGCAAGGCGCGCATCAGCCCCGCAATCGCCTGGTCAATCCGGGCCACCAGTTCCTCCTGCCGGGGATGTGGTTTGGGAACCAGGTAGGGCGCGACGAGGCAGCGGATGTAGTCGGCCAGCGGGTCCCGGGCGGGGCTGGGAGCCTGGGTCTGGGTGGCCTCGATGGCTTGCTCCAGCAGGCTTCCCGAGGTGAGTCCGGCCAGCTCGGGCGCTGGGGATTCGCTCTCGATCAGCGCGAGTTCCCGCGCTACGGAAGGGAAGCTGGCCGCGTCGGCGAGCCTTTGTCGGGTGTCCCGAAGGCGGTGGAAGATTTCCAGCGACTGGTACAGCCGGTCGGGATGAAAATCATCGAGCTCGCGGAACGTCAGGCCGAGGTGCGGTCCCAACTGGAGCGAGGGCCGCAGGCGCGCGAGGACTTGGTCGAAGTTGTCACGGTCCACGCGCAGCACGGGCCGCTGCGCGAGCGCCGGTCCGATCTCGAAGAGGCCGCGGTTGGCGCGGCCGCCGAAGTCTCCGAGCAGCAGGACGCGGAAGGGGGTTTCGGACTCGAGCAGGGCAGCCGGCTGGCTCTGCGGGCCGGCTTCCAGCTCGACTCTGCCAAAGTCGAATGGCCTGGGCATGGGCGATTCCCGCTCCGGGCCATTATGCAGCAGAAAACTCTCGGAGACAAGCCGGCTGTGACGAAGTGACGACTAATTGGCGGCGGCTTTCAGATCCTGGCGGAAGGTTCGTAGGGCCTGCCAGACGTCATAGGCGAAGAAGATCACAGGCAGGGTGTAGGAGACGCCTTTCCAGACGCCGAGGCTCGATTTTTGTGCCTGGAGCTGCTGCTTGTAGTAGTTGATCGTCGCCTGTTTGCTGGCCGTGTAGGACTTCAACACTGGGTCCGCTTCCCTCACGGCGAAATGGCTCACCCCCCGCTGCGTGTATCCAGCCTGCTGCATGGGTCCTGAAAATTCCTTGAGCATTCGATTGCCGAGCTGGTTGGACAATCGGGCGATATCCTCCTCGGCCGCTTTGATCAACTTTTGCGTGTTCTCGATGCGGGAGACGGCCGCCTGGATGTTCTTTTCGACGTATTGCGAACTGCCTTCCTGCGCCAGCGAGCAGGCTACGCACGCGGCGGTGCCCGCCATATCGAGACTTGGTATGTTGGTCATTAACAGGTTGAAACCGATGTTGGCGACGGTGAAGGCCGCCGCCGGCGCGCCCAGCGCAATTTGCAGCGAGCCTGCCCCGACCACCGCCACCCCGGCCACGGTGGCCAGACCCGCGACCAGCCCCACGGCGGCCACTCCCACCGTGCCCACCAGCTTCACCGTGGACCAGCCTTTGATGGCATCGGTGAGCAGCCGGTCCACTTCTTGGTTGATCTGGGCGGCGGCCCGCATGCGCATCTGGACCGTTTCCAGGTGCGACTGCCGGATTTTTTCAAGATTCTTCAGGTACTGCACGCCCGCCCCGGGATTCTGGCTGAAGCGCTGGAGGGCCTTCTGCTGCCAGTCCCTGGCGTACTGGTAGGCCAGCTCGTACAGCTTGGAAGCGGGTGCGATGTCGTAGACCGCCGCCCCCGGCGCCACCTTCCACGGCATCAACGTGTACAGCAGCTTGAGCACGCGTGGCAGCTCGGTGGGTTTCCATTCCAGTTGCGAGGTTTCGGCCATGGCACGCGCGACCCCGACCGAGAACAAGAAGTGACTCAGTGTGGGAATATCAAGGGGGAGCGTGCGCACCGGCATGTTATTCAGCGTGATGGTTCCAGAGGACATGAGCTTACCTCGTCCACCGGTTTTCCCCGGATGGCAGACATTATATCAACCCAAGGATAACCATCAGGTCCTTGTGTCATAACGACAAACAGGTATGTAATTCTTCGGCCTTGTCTCTCCCAGGGTGCCGCGCTGCCTGCCGGACTCGATCCATTTGCCCGCGGGACAGCACGGTGTCCCCGACAAAGGTCGGGCGTGGTGCGGCTGCGGCGATTCCCTCACTCGTAACGGAGGCAGATGACCGGATCGAGTCTGGCCGCGCGATTGGCCGGATAGTAACCGAAAAACACGCCCACCGCCGCAGAGATGCCGACGCCCATGAACATCCAGAAGGGTGAAACCTGGGCGGGGATGGAGGGAACCAGTCTGCGCACGGCGAAGGCAATGGCCCCGCCCAGCAGGATTCCCAGCACGCCCCCCACCATCGTCACCACCATTGCTTCCAGCAGGAACTGCGCCCGGACATCGGAGCGGCGCGCCCCTAGCGCCTTGCGGATGCCGATTTCCTGCGTGCGTTCGGTCACCGAGATGAGCATGATGTTCATCACTCCGATGCCGCCCACCAGCAAGCCTACGGAACTGATCACGCCGGTCAGAATCACCAGGGCGCCGGTCAATTGGTTCCAGAGATTGGTGAGAAAGTCCGGGGAAATAACTTCGAAGTCGTTCTCTTCGTGGTACGGTACCCGCCGGAGTCGCCGCATGGCTTCGATGACTTCGTTGCGCACTTGCACGGCATTGGCGTCCGGGGCCACGGTGAAAGCGATGAAAACCTCGCGCACCTCGGGATAGTGCTTGCGGAAATCGCTCAAGGGGATGACGGCGAACTGGTCCACGCCGGGTCCGCCGAACAGTCCCGGGTCCTTCTCGAACACCCCGATGACTTCGTAGAGCTTGCCGTTCAGGCGCACAACGCGCCCGATGGGATCCAGCGGGCCGAACAGCGCCGAGGCGATGGCGTCGCCCAGGACGACGACTTGCCGGGAATGTTCCTCGTCATAGCGCGAGATGAAACGGCCTTGCGCTACGCTGAACAGGGGGATGGCGTCCCCGTACTCCGGCTCCACGCCGCGCAGGATCACCTGATCCACGCGCTCGCCGCCGTAGCGGATCTCGTTGAGCTCCGGGCGGCGGCCGCCGAAGCCCGCCCCGGGGCTGGGCCGCTGGGCGAAGGCGGTCACGAAGGCCAGCGAGGGCACGGCTTCCTTCAAATAGCGCGCGTCAGAGAAGTTCAGATATTTTCGTCGCCGGATCTTTTCCGGGAGGCGACCGAACTGGGCCGGGGGCAGGCGGGTGATGAAGTAAGTCCGCGAACCGATGCCCTCCACGCGCTCCTGGATGTGCCGGTTCAGCCCCTGGATGATGGCGGCCACCGCGATCACGCTGGTCACCCCGATGACGATACCCAAAACCGTGAGGCTGGAGCGCACCTTGTGCGCGCGCAGATTGTCTAGCCCCACCAGCAGGTTCTCGCGGATCTCGGCCGCCGTCATGGTCATTCGGTGCGCAAGGCAGCCACGGGGTCGAGCCGCGCGGCGCGCATCGCGGGGTAGATGCCGAAGAACAGGCCGATGCCGGAGCTCAGGCCCAGCCCGAGCAGCGCCACCCATGTCTGCACCGATGCGGGAAACGAGGTCCAGTTGCGCAGCGCCAGGGCGCACAAAAAACCCGCCGCCACGCCCAGAGCCCCGCCGGCCACGCACTGCAAGACGCTCTCTGTGAGGAACTGCCTGAGGATGTCCCGCTGGGTTGCGCCCACCGCCCGCCTTACGCCAATCTCCTTGGTGCGCTGCGTCACGCTCACCAGCATCACGTTCATGATTACGATGCCGCCCACCACCGCCGCAATCGAGCTGACCATGATGAAAGTGGCGAAGAAAGCCGAGCTGATCGAGCGCCACAATTCGATATAGCTTTCCGCGGTGCCGATGAAGAAGTCTTCCTCGCGATTGCCCGTGATGTGGCGCCGGGCGCGCAGCACCATGCGCGCCTGGTCCTGGGCACGCTCGAAGACGATTCCCCCACCGGCCGCTTTCACGCTGATCATCACGCTGAACCGGCCGCCGCGGAGCCGCTGGAAGGCACCCATGGGGATGACCGCGAAGTTGTCCTGCTCCTGCCCGAGAATGGCGCCGATCCTCTCGTAGACGCCGATGACGGTGAACTCTTCCTTGCCCAGCCGTACCGCACGCCCCAGCGGGTCCTGGGCGGGAAAAAACTCTTCGGCCAGGCGCGCGCCGATCAGGCAAACGCTGGCGCCCCTTTCGTCTTCCATCGGGGTGAAGTAGCGACCTTCCACGATGGTGCGTGTGTCGATGTCCAGCATGGAAGCGGTGTGGCCGATGACGACCGTATCTTCGATTTCGCGATCCCGGTAGCGGCTACGGAGCGTGGTCTGCGCCTGCGCGCCCACGGCTCGGCAGTCCGGGCAGCGCTGAGCGATGGCGCGGGCGTCCTCCAGCGTCAGGTAGCGGTTGCGCAGCGCCTTGATGAGCACGTTGAAATCGGTCACCGCAAAGGGCAGCCGGCTGATCTGGAAGACATTGGTGCCCAGATTGGCGATCTTTTCCTCCACATAGACGTTCGCGCCCTGGATCAGCGTCATGACCGTGATCAGCGTGGCCACACCCATCATGATGCCGAGCACGGTCAGCGACACGCGGAGTTTGTGCGCGCTCAGCGCGTGCACGCTTTGCTGCAGGTTGTCGGCGAGCGTCAGCACCGCTCTCTCATTCCATCTTCGCATCGCGCATCCGCGCGCCGTGGTCCGTCGCCGACAATGGATGGTAGGGATGGACGCAGAGACCGTCGTGCGCCTGGCGCATGAATGCGGCTTCGAACTGGCCGGCATAGCGCCTGCCGCGCCGCTGGACGAGTACGAGTACTACCGGGTCTGGGTCGAGGCAGGCATGGCGGGCCAGATGCGATACCTGACCGACCACCGGGCGGCGCTTCGCGCCGATCCCCGCTGCCTGCTGCCGGAGGCCCGCTCGGTCATCTGCGTGGGCATGCTGTACAACACCCCGATGCCAGCGTCCACTGCCATGAGCGATCCTTCGCGCGGCTGGATTTCACGCTACGCCTGGGGAGAGGACTACCACGCGCTGGTGCGCGCGGCCCTGCGACGCCTGCTCGTCCGGCTGCGCGAGCACACCCGCTCCGGCTTTGCCGCCCGCATCGCGGTGGATGCGGCGCCATTGCTCGAGCGCGCCCTGGCGCGGCGGGCGGGGCTGGGCTGGATCGGACGGAACACCTGTTTGATCAACCAGTGGCACGGTTCGTGGTTCTTTCTGGGTGAGCTGCTGGTGTCGCTCGAGATCGATCCTGGCTCTCCGCCGGCGGAGCTTTGCGGAAGCTGCATGCGCTGCGTGGAGGCGTGTCCCACAGGCGCGCTCGTTCCCACTGGCCTGCGCCGCGGCCCGGCCTGGGCGCTGGACGCCCGCCGCTGCACCTCGTACCTGACGTTCGAACTGCGCGGCCCGATTCCCGAGCCGCTGCGCCCGGCGCTGGGCGGGCACGTGTTCGGCTGCGACATCTGCCAGGAAGTCTGCCCTTGGAACCGCAAAGCGCCGGTGACCGCGGAACAGGCCTTCCAGCCCCGGCATTACGCGCCGGCGCTGGCCGAGCTGGCGTCGCTGGATGCGGCCGACTTCGCGGAGCGTTTTGCCCGCAGCCCCGTGCGGCGCGCCGGGCACGCGGGTTTGCTGCGCAACGTGGCAGTAGCCTTAGGCAACAGCGGCCTGCCCGCGCACCGTGCCGCTCTGGAGCGGCTGGCGGTGGCCGGTGACCCAATGGTGGCTGAACACGCGCACTGGGGCTTGGCGAGGCTGTCGGCCGCCGGCGGGTACAATGAAAGGGGATGGGAATGACAGCCGCGCGGGCGAGTTTCGCTTTGTTGCTGGCAGGGTTTCCCGATCCCCTTATTCAGAAGGGCTTCGATCACTTCTATAACCTCGAGTACGACGAAGCGATCGCTGCCTTCCGCCAGTATGTGGCCCGCCACCCGCAGGAGGCGCGCGGCTACAATCACCTCGCCCAGTCCATCCTTTACAGGGAAATGTACCGCACGGGGGCGCTGGAGACCGAACTGGTCAGCGGGAGCAACCCGTTCCTGCGCCGTCCGAAGATGAACCCCAGCCCTCAGGATCAGAAAGAGTTCGAAGACGCCATCCAGCGCGCCATGGAGCTTTCCCGGGCTCGCCTCAGGGAGAATCCGCGCGACACGCAGGCGCTGTACACGCTAGGAGTGGCGCACGGCCTTCGCGCTAATTACAACTTTCTCGTGCGTAAGGCATGGATGGACGCGCTGCGTGACGTCACCCAGTCGCGCAAGCTGCACAACCGTGTGACCGAACTGGACCCATCATTTGTGGATGCGCGGCTGGTGCAGGGTGTTCACGAGTATGTGGTGGGGAGCCTGCCGTGGCACTGGCGGACGGTGGGGTTCCTCATCGGCTTCCGGGGCAACAAACAAACCGGAATCAAGATTCTTCGCGAAGTCGCGGAAAAAGGCGACGTCAACAAATACGACGCCAAGGTCCTGCTCTGCGCCATTTAC
>JBMFPL010000200.1:0-6589 GCA_049969115.1 Bryobacteraceae bacterium
CTTCCCAGGCTTGCGGGACCACGCGCTTGGGGTCCTCGAAGGTGTTGACGGCCTTGAGGTCCTTGCCGGTCAGGGTCTCGCAACCCAGCACGCGCACCGGCGCCGTGCGCCATTCCAGGCGAAGCTCGCGCTCCGCATCCAGATCGCGGTTGAGGATGAACACCGTCGCCTGTCGCGTCGCCTGGTCCCAGGTCGCGGCGACATCCAGGTACGGCGTGGTTCCCGCCTCGGTGACTTCGTAAGTCTCGCACTCGAACAGCGGATCGAGCACCGCGCCGCGGGCGTATTTCAGCGCCCAGGCGTAGGGGTAGTATATGGTCTGCCGCAGCAAGCCGCTTTCGTTGGTCACCAGCGGCGCGATCACGTTCACGATCTGGGCGATGCAGGCCACGCGCACGCGCTCGGCCTGCCGCAGCAATGTGTTCAGGCAGCCACCCACCAGTAGCGCGTCTTCCAGGTTGTAGATCTCCTCCAGCAACCGCGGCGCGAACTGGCGCCTGCCGTCGCCGCCGCGCTGCCGGTACCATACGTTCCATTCGTCGAAGGAGAGCCAGAGGCGTTTGCGCGAACGACGCAGGGCGCGCACGTAATCGCAGACGGCGATGATCTCCAGGATCTGGCGCTCCATGGAGAGGTTCAGGGCCACGAAGCGCCGGCTATCGCCCGCCGCGTTGCTGAAATAGCGGTGCAGCGAGATGGCGTCCACCACGTCGTAGCATTCCTCGAGCACTTCGCGGTCCCAGGTGAGGTAGGTGGGCATCGAGGGGGCGCTCGACCCGCAGGCGATCAGTTGCAGGTCGCGGTCGAGCATGCGCATCTGGCGGGCGGCGTCGGCCGCCTTGCGCCCGTATTCGCGCGCCGTCATGTGGCCGATCTGCCAGGGGCCGTCCATCTCGTTGCCTAGGCACCAGTAACGCACGTTGTGCGGCTGGGCGTAGCCGTGCTGGCGACGCAGCTCGCTCCAGCGCGTGCCCTTGTCCACGTTGCAGTACTCCACCAGCGCCGCGGCCTGCTCCGCGCTGCCCGAGCCCAAGTTGACCGCCAGCAGCGGTTCGCACCCCACCAGCCGGCACCACTGGATGAATTCGTTGGTGCCGAACTGGTTGGTTTCGAGCGAGTTCCAGGCCTTGTCCAGCACGGTCGGGCGCTTGTCTTTGGGGCCGACTCCGTCCAGCCAGTTGTAGCCGGAGACGAAGTTACCGCCCGGGTAGCGCATGATGGGAACGCCCAACTCGCGGATCTCCGCCATCACGTCCTTGCGGAAGCCGTTGGAATCGGCCAGCTTCGAGCCAGGATCGTAGATCCCGCCGTAGACCGCGCGCCCCAGATGTTCCAGGAAAGCGCCCAGCAGCCGGCGGTCCATGACCGCCCGACGTCGCTCCAGATCCAACGCGGCCCGGGCCGGCCCCCTGGCCTGCGCTCGCCAGCTCATCCCGAGTCCCGACCGAACCAACACGGGGGCAGCGATCCAGCCCAGGCTCGCCAGCACCTGGCGCCGGCTCACCTTCATCGCACCACCCTCCTTCCTCCGCAGTAGTCTACATGAAGGGCGAGCGGCGCCGCTGCGCGCAGAGCCGGCCTGGATCGCGCAGCCTGCGCGCCGCATCTGTTCAAAAGGAGCCAGCCGTGCCCAAGATGCGCATCACGCGACGGGCGGAATTCTCGGCAGCGCACTTCTGCCGCAACCCGGATTGGTCCGACGAGGAAAACCGCACCGTTTACGGCGAGGCCGCTGGCCCTCACGGGCACGGGCATAACTGGGTGGTCGAGGTGACGCTGGAGGGCGAGCCGGACCCCGTGACCGGCATGGTGTTCGACCTCAAAGCGCTCAAGGAGATCGTGCAGCGAGAGGTGATCGAGCCCATGGATCACCGCTTCCTGAACTACGAGGTTCCTCCCTTCGACCGCGTCACGCCCACGCTGGAAAACGTTACGCGCGAAATCTGGCGGCGCCTGGCGCCCCACTTGGACGTCCCCGGCCGCCGCCTGTACCGGGTGCGGGTGTACGAAGGCGAAGACTACTTCGCCGATTGCTACGGAGTCTCATGATGATGGTGACGCGCCGCTATCGCTTCTCGGCAGCCCACCGCCTGCACAGCCCTGCCCTGAGCGCGGAGGATAACCGCGCCGTCTACGGCAAGTGCAACAACCCGCTGGGGCACGGCCACGACTACCTGCTCGAGGTGAGCGTTCGTGGTCCGGTGGACGAGGGCACGGGGCGCGTGGTGGATCCCGCCTGCCTTGACGAGCTGGTGCGGGTGCGCGTCCTGGCCGCCCTCGATCACCACAACTTGAACGCCCAGCTCACGGATTTGGAGGGCCAGCCTCCCACGACCGAGAATCTGGCCCGCATAGCTTGGCGGCGCTTGCAAGACGCTTGGGCGGGCACGTTCCCCTCCGGCCCGAGGCTTGCGCGCATCCGCCTGGAAGAGACGCGACGCAACAGTTTTGAGATGATGGAGGAAGGAGAAGAGTGAGATCCCGCGCCAAAGCTGTCGTGCATGAATTGCCCGGGCAACGGCCGGCGGGCTCGATCGCGCTGCTCATGGAGGAGGTGCTGCGCCTGCTGGGCGAAGATCCCGGGCGGGAAGGCCTCCGCCGCACGCCGCAGCGCGTCGAGGACACGCTGGCTTACCTGACCAGTGGCTACCGGATGAAGCTGGAGGAGGTCATCAACGGCGCGCTATTCACCGTGAAGTACGACGAGATGGTGATCGTGCGCGACATCGAGTTTTTCAGCCTCTGCGAGCACCACCTGCTGCCGTTTTTCGGCAAGATGCACGTCGCTTACATCCCCCGCGACAAGGTGATCGGGCTGAGCAAGATCCCGCGCATCGTGGATATGTTCGCCAAGCGGTTGCAGCTCCAGGAAAGGCTCACGCAGCAGGTGGCGCAGACCTTGCAGGACGTGCTCAATCCCTTGGGCGTGGGCGTGGTCTGCCAGGCCCGCCACTTCTGCATGATGATGCGCGGGGTGGAAAAGCAGCACTCCGGCGCGGTCACCAGCGCCATGCTGGGCGCGTTCCGCACCCGCCGCTCCACCCGCGAGGAGTTCCTCTCGCTGATCGGCCAGAGCCTGGAAGGGGCGTGACCCGGCATCCCCGGGCCCGGTTACAGGCTTTTAGCTGGCAGTCTCGCGCCCCGGCTGTATGGCCTCTCTACCTCCCACCCTCTAGTCTGGTAGCAGGAGGTGAGGCACATGGCCGACTTCTATCAGACAGGTGTTGTCGCGACGCTTCACCGGCTTAATCCCAACGGCCTGGAGCGGCTGGAAAACGAGCTGGAGCGGTTTTCGTCCGCACGGCCCATCGGGTTGGTGCTACCCGCACTGTATTCGGAGTTCGAGTCGCCGGCCATGCGCCGTATCGTCAACGAGTTGCGGCGCGTCCGCTACCTGCGCCGCGTGGGGGTGGCGCTCGGTCGCGCCAACCGCGACCAGTACCTGCGGGCTTGCTCGTTTTTCGAAGCATTCCCGGTGCCGGTCACCGTCCTGTGGATTGACAGCCCTCGCATCCAGGCCCTTTTCCGCATGCTGGACGAAAACGGGCTTTCGGCTGGGCCGGACGGCAAGGGGCGTTCGTGCTGGCTGGCCTACGGCTTCATTCTGGCCATGGGCGATTGTGACGTGATCGCGCTGCACGACTGCGACATTGTCAACTACGACCGTCGCATGCTGGCGCGCCTCTGCTACCCCGTGGCCAATCCCAACCTTGGCTTCGAGTTCTGCAAGGGCTACTACGCGCGCGTCACCGACCGCATGCACGGCCGCGTCACCCGGCTTTTCGTGACGCCCTTGATCCGCGCCATGGAGGGCATGGCCCCGGGCGCTGGGTTCTTGGAATTCCTGGACAGCTTCCGCTACCCCTTGGCCGGCGAATTCGCCATGGTGGCCAACCTGGCTCGCGTAACACGCATCCCGGGCGACTGGGGCCTGGAGGTGGGCGTGCTGGCCGAGGTCTACCGCAACTGCGCGCTCTCGCGCGTCTGCCAGGTGGATCTGGCCGACAATTACGAGCACAAGCACCAGTCGCTTTCCCCGGACGATCCCAACGCCGGGCTGCGGAAAATGACGGTGGACGTGGCCAAGTCGCTGTTCCGCACCATGGCAGGCGAGGGACTGGTGTTCACGCGGGATCACTTCCGCAGCCTGCAAGTGCGCTACGTGAGGCTGGCCGAGGACACCATCAACCGTTACTACGCGGACGCGCTGCTGAACGGGTTGCATTTTGACCGTCACGCCGAGGAACTCGCCGTGGCCACCTTCGCCCGTAGCTTGCGGCAGGCGGCCGAAGAGTATCTGGAAGATCCGCTGGGGCCGCCGCAGATCCCCAACTGGAACCGTGTGATCTCGGCCATCCCCGAGTTCTTCCGCTACCTGCTCGAAGCCGTGGAGGAGGACGGCGGGCAGGTGGTGGAGCAGGACGCGGTGGTCATGGCGCAGGACTGAGCTGCCCGCGATGTTGACCGAGGAAGCGCGCCGGGCGGTGGCGCAACTGAAAAAAACCGACATCGTCATCGGCATTCCCAGCTACAACAATGCCCGCACCATCGGGCACGTGGTGCGCGCCGCGCAGGCCGGGCTGGCCAAGTACTTCCCCCAGTTCTCTTCGGTGATCATCAACTCGGACGGCGGTTCGCGCGATGGCACGCAAGAGGCGGTGCTCAAGGCCTCCATCGAGGACCCGCGCCTGCTGCTGCTCAACACGCCCTTGCTGCCCGTGCACAAGCTGTCCCTGCCCTATCACGGGATCCCAGGCAAGGGCAGCGCCTTCCGCATGATCTTCGCCATGGCGCGCGAGCTGGGCGCGCAGGCCTGCGCCGTGGTGGACGCCGATCTGCGCTCGATCACCCCCGAGTGGGTGGACTTGCTGGTGCGGCCCGTGTTGCATGCCGGTTACGATTTCGTCGCACCTTACTACCACCGCCACAAGTACGACGGCACCATCACCAACAGCATCGTCTATCCGCTCACCCGCGCCCTCTACGGCCTGCGCGTGCGCCAGCCCATCGGCGGCGATTTCGGCCTCTCGGCTCGTCTGCTCGCCCGGTATCTGGAGCGCAAGGACTGGGAGACCGACGTAGCCCGCTACGGCATTGATGTCTGGATGACCACCATCGCCATCGCCGAAGGCTACCAGGTCTGCCAGAGCTTCCTCGGCGCCAAGCTCCACGACGCCAAGGACCCCGCCGCCGACCTGAGCGCGATGCTCCAGCAAGTGGTGGGCAGCGTCTTCACGCTCATGCGTGAATACGAACGCGTCTGGCGCAATGTCGAGGGCAGCCGCCCCGTGGACCTGTTCGGTTTCCGCTTCGATGTGGGCCTGGATCCCGTCCCGGTCAATCTGGAACGAATGACGAAGGCTTTCCTCACCGGGTACCGCGAGCTGCGCGAGATCTGGTCGCTGGCGCTGGACAGGCAAACGCTGGAGGAACTGGCTGCCGTGTGCCGCGCCGCCGCCGAGAACCCGCGCGGCTGGCGCCTCGCCGATGACCTCTGGGTACGGGTCGTCTTCGATTTCGCCTGCGCTCACAAGCGGCTGCCCGTCGAGCGCGGCCACCTGCTGCGCGCGCTGACGCCGCTCTATCTGGGCCGCGTCGCTTCCTTCGTGATGGAGACCGAACCGATGATCTCGGCCGAGGTGGAGGACCGCATCGAACAGCTTTGCCTGGCCTTCGAGGCTGGCAAGCCTTACCTGGTGGCGCGCTGGGAGGCAGGAGCGAAGGCAGGCCCGGTGCGCCCGCAACCCGCGCCTGCGGAGGTGCGAACATGATCGAGACATTGCGCGCGATTCTCGAACAATCCTTGAACCGGCTCGGTTCCACCGCCACCACCTACATCCCGCCCCTGCTGGCTGCCCTGGTGATCTTCCTGGCCGCCTGGGCGATCGCCGCGGTGGTGCGCGCGGCCTTCTTGCGCCTGACCAAAACGGCGTGGCTGGACCGCTTCGTGGTGGAAAGCGGGCTCTCCTCGCTGTTCGGGCGCACCCGCCCCTTGCAAACGGCGCCGCTGGTGGCCGGCGTGCTCTACTGGTTGATCCTGCTGGTGGGCCTGCTCACCGGCCTGAACGCCTTCAACACGGCGCTCACCACCAAGATGGTGGAGGAAGTCGTCTTCCTGCTGCCCAAACTGGCCGCCGCCGGCGTCATCCTGCTGGTGGGCGTATGGCTGAGCCAGTATCTGGCCCGCAGCACGCTGGTCTGGGCGGTCAACGAAAATCTGCCCCACCCGCGGCGGCTGGCCATGGCGGTACGTGTGCTGGTGGTCTTTGTCGCCGTAGTCGTGGCAGCGGATCACCTGAACTTCGCGCGCACCCTCTTTCTGGCCGCGTTCCTGCTCGTGGTGGGAGGCATCGTGCTTGCCGGCAGCATCGCGCTGGGGTTGAGCGCGCACGATGCGCTGCGCCGGCGCTTCGCTGAATCGCCTCGTGACAGGGAAAGCGAAGAGAAATCGCTATGGGACCACCTGTGAGGCGTACTCGCCGATTGCCTCCAGCACGGCCTGGTTCCAGCCCGCAGGGCCGGGCGCAGCGCTGAGCCTCGCAGAGGGCAGCGAGGCCAGCATGCCGGCGGCAGCGGGTCCTTGCATCAC
>JBMFPL010000201.1:0-6586 GCA_049969115.1 Bryobacteraceae bacterium
GCCGGAGCAAGCCGAGCGGCTCATCGGGCCTGACCCCGGGCAGCCGAAGGAGGCCGAGCAGGTAAAGACCGGCGAGAGCGAACAGCACGACCCAGACGGCTAGAAAACGCTCGCGCGTGAGCGCGTTCCAGCCAAGTACCTGATCCACCGCGCTCAGGTATTTGAAGGCGGCGGCGAGGATGACGAACCCCAGCACGATCTTCACGCGCTCCATCCAGCCGCCGCTGCGCGGCAAGCGTTTCAGGTAAGACGGAAACAAGGCGAGCAGGAAGAACGGGGAGGCCAGACCGGCAGCGAACGCCAGCATGCCGAGCGCAGGCTTCCATCCTCCTTCAGCGAGCGAGGCCGCAAGCAGCGTTCCCACGAAGGGCCCGACACAGGCGAAAGCCGTGAGCGAAAATGTGAGGCCCATGAGTAGCGTGCTCCCCAGACCGCCGCCGCGCGAAGCCTGATCGAGGCGCGTGAGCAGGCCGGAGGGAAGTGCAATTTCGAAGGCGCCCAGCAGGCTGAGTGCGAAAACGATGAAAACCGCGGCGATGAAACCGTTGACCCACGGGTTGGCGCCGAGCCGGACCATGCCGAACGGGCCGAGCAGTGCGGTTACCATCAGGCCCAGGCCGGTGAACAGAACGACGATCCCGAGCGAAAACACGAGCGCTTCGAAGACAGCGCGCGCCCGTCCCGTAGCAGGCTTGTTCAAAAAGAAGGACACGGTGACCGGGATCATCGGGAACACGCAAGGGGTGAGAACGGCGGCCAATCCGAAGCCGAAGGCGACGATCAGGAAGACCGGCAGCCCGCCCGATTCGGCCGGAACCTGGGTGGCGGGGCGAGCGGTCCCGGCAGCGGCGCTCTCGGGCCCAGAGGATCCCCGGCCTTGCGAAAGCTGGGATACCAGCGTGAAACCCGCGGGGATCGCGGGGACAGCAGCGGGCGCGGAGGGATCCACCACCAGCCTGGCCGCAACGCTGATTCGACGCGGCGGGAGGCACTGCCGGTCATCGCAGGCCTGGAAACGGGGCCGGACCAGGACCTCGATTTCCCCCGGCGCGGCATCGGCCGCTAGCCGGATCACCAGGAGAAAAGTGGCTTCGCCCTCGAAGGTTTCGGTTTCGGTTCCGAAGTTGGGGTCGGGCTTGCGCTGAGGCTGGGGCTGGTAGATGCGCACACTCTGAAAGGCGGGATTGGGGGCGACTTCGATGGTGGTGGCGATCGGGGGACGGGGCGTGGTCATCGTGTAAAGGTGCCAGCCGGGGTCCATGCGAGCCGCCAAACGAGCGAGCACCTCCGCGCCCGGCGGAGCAGAATGCGGTTGCAGATCCAGCGACCAGTGGATAGGTTCGAGCCGCTGGGACCAGAGCCGCGCTGTCGCCAGCAGCAAAAACAACGGAAAAGCTTGCGAGCGCCTCACGCTTGAGTGGATGCGATCACTTGCCGACGGGAAGCAAGGTGTTGGGCATGGCGCGCAGCTCGTTTTCCAGGCGCTGGTCAATGCCCGCCTGGGCGAGTTCAGCGGCCACCCGGATGGCGTTGTAAATGGCGTGGGCGTTGGAGCGGCCGTGGCAGATGATCACGACCCCGCGCACGCCCAGCAGCGGCGCCCCGCCATACTCGGAGTAATCCACGCGCTTGCGGAAGTCCTTGTAGGCGTTGCGCGACAGGACGTAGCCGACCTTGCGCTTGAGGGTAGCCTTGAGCGAGACCTCCAGCAGGTGCATGATGACGTCGGCCATGCCCTCGCTGACCTTGAGGGCGACGTTGCCGATGAAGCCGTCGCACACCACCACGTCGGCCGCGCCCGTGTACACGTCGCGCCCCTCGACGTTGCCGATAAAGTTCAACGGAAGATTGCGCAGCAGGGGTGCGGCGTTGCGCGTGAGCTCGTTGCCCTTGTGCTCCTCTTCGCCGATGGAAAGCAGGCCCACGCGCGGGCGCTCGATGTGGAAGACAACCCGGGAGTAGATGTCGCCCATGAGGGCGAACTGGGCCAGCATGCGCGGGTTGCAATCCACGTTGGCGCCGACGTCAATCATGACCGCGGGCGTGCCAATGAGCGTGGGGAAGGCAGAGGCGAGGGCAGGGCGGTCCACGCCACGGACCACGCCTTGGACCATCTTGGCGGTGGCCATCACGGCGCCGGTGTTGCCCGCCGAGACCAGGCCCTGGGCCACGCCATCGCGCACCAGCCTCGAGGCAACGCGGATGGAGCTGTCGCGCTTGGTGCGGACGGCGCGGGCCACGCTGTCCTGCATGGTGACGCGCTCGCTGGCGTGCACAATACGGATGGGAAGCGAGCGCGCGCCATCGCGGGTAGCGAGTTCCTGGGCAATCAGTTCCTGAGGGCCAACCAGCACGACCTCGATGCCGAGGGACCTGGCAGCTCGGATGGCGCCCTCGACCTCTGGCTTCGGGGCGTTGTCGCCCCCCATCGCGTCCACCGCGATAGTGATCATGGCCGGTTTCGGATTATTCCGTTGTCACCTCGATGACTTCCCTGCCCTTGTACTGGCCGCAGTGCGGGCAAACGCGATGCGGGAGTTTGGGTTCGTGGCAATTGGGACACTCGGCCAGGATGGGCCGCCGCAGCGCGTCATGAGCGCGGCGCTTGCCCGTGCGGGCCTGGGAATGCCTCCGTTTGGGATTCGCCATAACTCAACCAATCCTCGAATGAAAACAACAATCAGAAGTTCGGTTTTCGTGGAGCGGCGTCAAGGGACGAAGTTACGCAACGCCGCCCAGCGGTCGTCCAGCCACTCCTGCCGACAATGGCAGTCTACCAGATTGCGGTTTTCGCCGCACACCGGGCAAATGCCCCGGCAGTCCGGCCGGCAGAGCCGCTGCATGGGCAAGGCCAGCAGGACCTGCTCGCGCACCACGTCCACCAGCTCGATGCCCAGGCCGCGGTAGAACGCGATTTCGGTGTCCTCGGGGGTGAGGACGACTTCTTCGGGCATCACCGGCGGCAAGGGCTGGTAGATCAGGTCGAAGTCGAGCGCGATCGGGAAGCTGGCTGGCTCCAGGCAGCGGTCGCAATCGGCTTCCATAAGGACCTCCAAGTGACCTTTGACGCGGATTTCCATGGTGGTGGGCCTCAGTTCGGCCACCCCGGTCACCCTGAGGTCACTCGCCTGCCGCAGGTAGGCATCGAAATAATCTATGGCGCCCGGCGGGAAGACCTCCGCGATCGGCAAACTGCGGAGCAGCAGCTCCTGTACGTTGAGAAACACGGCTCCACCCCGGCCGGGCTTTGCAAAGAAACTTCATTATAGCCGAAACCACGCTGGCTGGGGAGGAGAGGGATTCAGCCGCCCCTCCAGCCCTGCGAGGGGACCGAACCGGTTTTTTGACCGGCTTTGACCGCAACCGCCGGCCTGTCGGCAAGAGGCCGAGGGTGATAGTGACCCCAGGTGGCCTGTGGAGGTTCTTGCCGGGTCGCCGGATTGGCTGGCTCGGCTGGCGTTTGGACAGCGCGCAGCCCCCGCCACACGGCGTCCGGCGCCGCTTGGGCGAGCAGCCTGGCAGGAAAACTGCAAGGCGGGGCACGCGGTGACCAAAGAGACCATGCGAGTGGCCATTCCGGTAGCTAACGGTCTGTTGTGCCAACACTTTGGGCACTGCGAGCAGTTTGCTCTCTTCGAGGTTTCACCGGAAAACGGGGAGTTGATCCAAACGCGCCTGGTGGCACCTCCCGAGCACGCTCCCGGCGTGCTGCCGCAATGGCTCCAGCGGCTTGGGGTGGAGGTCGTGATCGCGGGCGGGATGGGCTCTCGCGCTCAGGCGCTGTTCCGGCAGGCTGGCATCCGGGTGATCACCGGCGCACCTTCCCGCCCAGCGGAAGAGATCGTCAAAGACTACGTGGCCGGAACGCTGGTCACGGGCGACAACGCGTGCGATCACTGAGGAGCGCGGCGCTCACCAGTGCCCCTCGACGTCGGGCGCGGAGGCTTTCGCTAGCCTGCCTTGCTGGAACTGCTGAACGGCCTCAGCCACCGAACCCTGGGCGCCCGTGTAAACCGTGACGCCGCCCGCCTGCAAGGCAGAAAACGCCTTGGGGCCGACGTGGCCGGTGATGAGCGCGCTCACGCCGAGTTCGACGATTTTCCTGGCCGCCTGGACACCAGCGCCTTGCACAGCATCGAGGTTAGGCTGGTTATCCACGGCCCACGAGGCTCCCGTTTCGCTATCCACGATGACGAGAAACCTCGCACGCCCGAAACGCGGGTCAACAGGGGACTGCTGCGTGTTTCCTTGTGCAGTTACCGCGACTTTCATGGAGTGCTCCTTGGGTACCTCACCAAGGTGCTGCAAACGCGGTGCCAGGGCATCGCGCACCGTGGCGCCTGAGGGGGCGGCGGCAAGGCGCGGCGAGGCCGCGGTCGCTCGTCTGGGCCATGATCGAGCCAGAGGCCGGACGGAGGTTGAAAACCGCTTTGTCGCAAATTGCAACGACCGGCCGCGCGGCTTCTGGCAAATTGCAGCAAACCGGCCACCCCGTTCAGCCGTTTGCACAACGACAAGCGGGCGACACAAGGCCTGGCAACGTTCGTGCACAACTCGGTCCGGCGGAGCTGCAACGCCCGGCGCGCCCAGGTAGCCAGTGGCCGTCTTTCACGGAGAGGTCAGCGGGCGCCAGGGGATCCTGCTGAGTGACAGACGGCCGGCAACAGCACAATGAAACTCGCGATCGCCAGCGGTAAAGGCGGTACCGGCAAGACCACGGTCGCGACGAATTTGGCTGTGCTGGCCTCGCGCCAGGGGGCGCACAGCGTAGCTTACCTCGACTGCGACGTCGAGGATCCCAACGGCCACCTGTTCCTGAAGCCAACCATCACCTCGAGCGAGCCGGCGAAGCGGTTCTACCCGGTGGTGAACGAGGAGCTGTGCACGCACTGCAAGCTGTGCGGCGAGATTTGCCAGTACGGCGGCATCGTTTGCCTCGGCCGGAAAGTCCTCGTGGACCCCCAGCTTTGCCACTCCTGCGGGGGATGCGTGCTGGTATGCCGGCCCGGCGCCATCACTGAGGCGCCGCGAAACATCGGCAGGCTGGAGAGGGGACGAGCCGGGGCGATCGACTTCGTCCGCGGGCTGCTCAACATCGGGGAAGCGATGAGCACGCCGCTGATCCGGCAGGTGAAGGCGGCTGCGCCCCCAGCGGATCTGCTGGTGATAGATTCCCCTCCCGGGACATCGTGCCCGGTGGTGGAGAGCGTTAGGGGCGCTGATTTTGTGCTTTTGGTGGCGGAGCCCACCCCGTTCGGCTTGCACGACTTGAAGATGGCGGTCGCCATGGTCCGGGCGCTGAAGTTACCTGCGGGCGTGTGCGTGAACCGAGCGGTGCCCGGTGATGGGGAGATCTACGAGTATTGCCGGCGAGAGGGTATCGAGATCCTGGCCGAGATCCCAGACGATCGCCGCGTAGCCGAAGTCTATTCGCGCGGCCTGTTGGCCTGCGACGCTGTTCCGCAATTCTGCGAACGGCTGGAGGGTCTCTTGCAGCAGCTCCATAGTTCAATGGGCGCCCGGGCGGCGAGGCCGGCTTCCAGGCAACACCGATGACCGATCTGCTGAACATAGCAGCGCCGGTAGCTGCGGCAGTCAAGGAATTGGTGGTCATCAGCGGGAAAGGGGGCACGGGAAAGACGTCGGTGGTGGCCTCGTTCGCCGCGCTGGCCGGCAACGCCGTGCTGGCCGATTGCGATGTGGACGCCCCGGACCTGCACTTGGTGCTGGGGCCGCGCGTGGTGCAACGTGAGCCCTTCTCGGGAGGCAAGCGCGCGCGGATCAGACCGGGACACTGCGTCGCCTGTGGCAAATGCGAGGAACTCTGCCGCTTCGACGCGATTTTCTTCGACGGGCCAAGCAACGGCATCGTGGAAAAGACCTACCGCGTGGACCGGCTGGCCTGCGAAGGCTGCGGCGTGTGCGCCTGGTTCTGCGCGGAAGGCGCGATCGAATTCAGCCCGGTGGTCAGCGGTGAGTGCTACTTCTCGGAGACCCGGTTCGGGCCCATGGTCCACGCCCGGCTCGGTATTGCCGAGCAGAACTCGGGCAAGCTGGTAAGCACGGTCCGCACCAAGGCCCGAGCGATCGCGCAGGAGCGCGGCTTCGGCTTGATCGTGAGCGACGGGCCTCCCGGCGCCGGTTGCCCGGTGATCGCGTCCATCACGGGGGCGAGCGCAGTGCTGGTGGTGGCCGAACCCACGCCGAGCGGCTTGCACGGTCTCGAGCGCGTGGCAGAGCTGGCGCGGCACTTCGGCGTACCCGGGCTGCTGTGCGTGAACAAGTGGGATCTGAACGCGGAGCTTTCTGAGCAGATCGAGGCGAGCGCCCGCCGTCTGGGGCTGGAGCCGGCGGGAAGGGTGCGGTACGATCGCGCGGTCACCGAAGCGCACAAGCGCGGGAAACCCGTCGTCGAGCACCGGCGCAACGGAGCTGCGGCGGATATCCGCGAATTGTGGGCGACTGTGGGGGCGCGATTGCAAACCCACGATCAAGACCCGCTCAAGGGATAGCTCTATGCCGACATACGAGTATCAGTGCCAGAACTGCAAGTGTCGTTTCGAGCGGTTCGAAAGCATGTCCGCCG
>JBMFPL010000202.1:0-6575 GCA_049969115.1 Bryobacteraceae bacterium
CCGCTCCAGCGCTCCCGCACCCGCACCCCGCACACTCGCTCGCCTTCGCGCAGCGCGCCCATAACATCAGCGTAGTTGAGCGCCACCGCGCCGTGCGCGCACGCGTCCAGAACGTTTTCCAGCGTCAGCCGCTCGGGCGAATCCACCTGCGCATCGTAGTAGGCCACCCCGCCTTGCAACCCATCCCGCTCCAGCTCCGGCTCCATCTGGGCCAGCTTCCGGGCGTCGAAAAACTCACGTCCGGGAAGGCTCTTGTCGTAGCTCAACCAATCGTATAGCGCCAGCCCCACCCGCATTTTCACGCGGTGGAAAACGCTCGCCCGGTAAAACGGCAACACGAACCGCAGCGGGTGCACCAGATGGGCTGCCACCCGCAGCAGGATCTCCCGCTCGCGCAGGTCCATCCGCACCAGCCGGAAATCCAGCATCTCCAGGTACCGCAGCCCCCCGTGAATCAGCCGCGTCGAGCCTGCCGTGGTCCCCGAGCCGTAGTCGGACTTCTCCAGCAACGCCACCCGCAACCCCCGCCGCGCGGCATCGCGCGCGATCCCCGCGCCAATGATCCCGCCGCCGATGATCGCCAGATCGAACGTCCCTTCCAGTTGCCCAAGCCGCGCCATGTCTAGACAGGGACCATTATGCCCGCGCAGGCGGCCCGCGTCAACCTGAGCCTGTTGACTTCGATGTCTAGACAGCAATATCCTGGTGCCCGATGGCCCTTGCCCGCTGGCTCGCTCCCGCGCCCCACCGCCCCAGGCTCCCTGACGAGCAGGTCCACCGCCTCTACCCCCGCCTCCGCTGGCAGATCCTGGAAGCCACCTTCATCGGCTACGCCACCTTCTACATCGTCCGCAACAACCTCCCTGTGGTGGCAAAGGAAATGGCCCAATCGCTGTCTTACTCGCGCGCCCAGATCGGCGACATACTCGCCGCCACGGCGCTCGCCTACGGGGTAGGCAAGTTCCTCATGGGCGCCTGGTCCGATCGCAGCAATCCCCGCTATTTCATGGCCCTCGGCCTCGCCCTCACCGCCCTGTGCAATTTTCTGTTCGGCGCCTCCAGCACCTACGCCGTCCATCTCGCGCTTTGGACTCTCAACGGCCTCGTTCAGGGCATGGGCTGGCCCCCTTGCGGTCGCTCCCTGGGTCACTGGTTCAGTCTGCGCGAGCGGGGCGCCGTCTTCGCCGTCTGGAACATAGCCCATAACGTCGGCGGCGGCCTCGCCGGCCTCATCGCCGCTTACGCTACCCAGGCCGCAGGTTGGCGCAACGCCTTCTTCGTCCCTGGCCTCATCGCTCTCGCCTGCGCCTTCTACCTGGTCTGGCGCCTGCGCGACACGCCCCAATCCGAAGGCCTGCCACCTGTGGAGGAATACCGCGGCGACGCACCCGACCCCATCCAGCGCACCGGCGAGCGCGAACTGGGCACCCGCGAGCTTCTCATTGACTACATCCTCCGCAACCGCTACCTCTGGCTGTTCGCCATCGCCAACTTCTTCGTCTACATCACGCGCTACGCCATGCTTGACTGGGGCCCCACCTTCCTCAAGGAAGTCAAACACGCCTCGGTCGCCCAGGGCGGTCACAGCACCGCTATCCTCGAGTTCGCGGGCATCTTCAGCACGCTGCTGATGGGCTGGCTCTCCGACCGCCTCCAGGGTCGCCGCGGCATGGTCAGCTTCCTCTGTATGATCCCTGTGGCCGCCGCCTTCGCCGGCATTCTCTGGGCGCCGCCAGGCATGCTCTGGCTCGACCTCGCCCTGTTCGGCGTCATCGGCTTCTTCGTCTACCCGCCCGTCATGCTCCTGGGCGTCGCCGGCCTCGACTTCACTTCCAAAAAGGCCGTCGGCGCCGGCGCCGGCTTCATCGGCCTCTTCGGCTACCTCGGGCGCACCGCCCAAGGCAAGGGCCTCGGCTGGCTGGTGGATCGCTGGGGTTGGGATGCCGCCCTCTGGGCCGTCCTCGCCTGCGCCTTCGCCGCCATCCTTTTGTTGGCCTTCACCTGGAATCTCAGACCCTTCACCGCTAGCCCTCCCTCCCATGAAGGCGACCCGCTACCGCCTCATCGCTGACCGCATCCGCCGGCAGATCCTCGCGCGCCGCGCACCCCACCAGCGCCTGCCCTCCGAACCCGAACTGGCTCGCCGCTTCCGCGCCGCTCGCGAAACCGTCCGCCGCGCGCTCGCCGAACTTCAACGTGAGGGCCTCATCTATTGCCGCCAGGGCGTCGGCAGCTTCGTCGCCGAACCCCGCGTGGACCAGGAGCTCGATCGCCTCGTCGGCTTCTCCGAGTTCATCCAGCAACAAGGACTCCGCCCCGGCGCGCGCATCGTCGAAACCGGCATCCTCCGCATCGGCGACCCCGCCTCGCGCATCCTTCGCGAGCTCGGCCTTGGCCCCGGCTCGCGCGTGATCTTCATCCGTCGCTTGCGCACCGCGGGCGGCGATCCCCTGGTGATTGCCTCCACTTGG
The DNA here is from genome assembly GCA_049969115.1 of Bryobacteraceae bacterium. Taxonomy (GTDB): domain Bacteria; phylum Acidobacteriota; class Terriglobia; order Bryobacterales; family Bryobacteraceae; genus DTHT01. The sequence goes on from JBMFPL010000202.1 coordinate 2,472, forward strand.
TTGCCGGAAGCCCTCTTCCCGGATTTCCTCCGCCACGACCTGAGCCGCCGCTCGGTTTACAGCATCATGGATCAGGCTGGCTACAAGCCCACCCGAGCGGTCGAAATCCTCGAGGCCGTGATCCTCAACCCGGACCAGGCCCGCTTGCTCGAAGTTTCCCCCGGTTCCCCCGCATTTCTCGTTCGCCGCACCGGCTTCGCCAAGGGAATCCCGGTCGAATACGCAGAAGATTACTACCGCGGCGACCGCACCAGCTTCCGGGTCCACCTCGGCGCCCCAGCGCGCCTTGCTCGAGGGCCCGCCGCCCGTTGACCGGGTCGCCTCCCACGCCTCCCATCCCTTCGCCCCAACCGCACTCGCCCGGCCCCTCGCCGCTCGGACTCGAAGGACTAAAGTTTTGGCCACTTCGCCCGATGAATCAGCAGGAGCCAATCGTGCCCGAGCAGGTCGCCGAAAGCGCGCTCAACGATCTCCCCCCTCTCCAAGATCCCCGCCTTCCCGCCTATCGTCATGCGCGTCCTCGACCTGCTGGCCGGCGACCAAGTCGAAGTGCGCCAGCTCGTCGAGCTGCTCACCGCCGAGCCCGCTTTCTCCGCTCAGATCCTGCGTCTGGCCAACTCCCCGCTGTTCGGCTTTCACTCGCGCATTGACAGTGTCCAGCACGCGCTGGTCATCCTCGGCCTGCGCCGCATTCGCAGCCTGGCCATGACCGTGGCCACCGCCAATTACATGCAGGCCGCCCTCAAAGTCCAGGAGCTGTATCGCTGCTGGCGCCACACGCTCGCTTGCGCCGTCATCAACGAGGAACTGGCCCGGCTATCCTCGCTGCCCGAAGACGTCGCGTACGCCGCGGGCCTCTTGCACGATCTGGGGCGCCTCGGCCTCCTGGTGGCCTACCCCACCGAGTACGCTCAACTGCTTCACCGCGCTGCCCAGACCGGCGCCGGCACCCTCGACTTGGAGAGAAAACTCTTCGGCGCCGATCACTGCGAGGTCGCGCGCCTGCTCGCCGAGCGCTGGAATCTGCCCGAAGATATTCGCATCGTCGCCGGCCGCCACCACGATCCCCCGAGCGGCCCGATCCAGGACCTTTCGGCCCTAACCTATGCCTCCTGCCAGTTGGCCGACGCTCTGGGCTACTGGGCGACCCCACCCTCCATGCCCATCACTCTCGAAGACCTCCGCGAATTCATCCCCGAGGAAGCACGCCACCGCTTCACCCTCGATCCCGAACAATTGAAAAATTCCATCGAGCGCCGCGTGCGCTCGCACGAGGTGATTGTCGCCGCACCGTCCTCGCAGCCCGAAGGCGCAGTCGATTCCGCCCGGCCCAGCCAGCCCCAGGAAGTCGAATCCACCGACCTCCGCGAAGCCATCGCAGCCGCTGCCCCCACGCGTTCCCTCTGGCGCGACCTCACTGTCATGGTCCTCACCGGCCTGATTTTCTCGGCGGTCTTCATCTTCACTTTCTATTTACTCAACCGCTGATCGAGCCGATCCGGATAACCAGCCCTCAACAACAACCCGAGAGCGCCCCCTGTTCGCACCGCTGCTTTCTGGCCCCTTCCAATTCGGCCGCTCAGCTCAACCCCAATGCCCGCAACGCAGCCCGCACCACCGGATCGCGCCCCACCTCCACCCGGTCTCCCGTTTCCACTCCCACCCCCTGGTTCAGAATCTCCGTTTTCAGGCGCGTCGCGATCCACTCCCGCTCCCGCGACCATTCCCCGACCGAAGGCTGGATGTTTCGCTGCGCCAGGTAGGACTGAAACTCGTCGAGCACTTCCGGCGTCACCTGGAAATCCTCGGTAACCTTGTGACGCCGGATGTACTCGGTCGCAAACGAGGTGAACGCCCCGGATGCCTCCACCACCGTGCGGAAAGGCGTGAGCGGTTCGGGGAAAGCCACGCGGTCCGGCTGGATTCCGCCTGATTGCGGCTCGCCTTTCCCGGCCGGCGCCAGCGGCGTGCCGGGAAGCGACCGCTGGATTGAGCGCCCTTTGGGCGTGTAGTAATAGGCCGTGGTCAAGGCGAGCCCGGTGTTTTGCGAAAGCGAGTAAACCGTCTCCACCAGACCCTTGCCGAAACTCGGCTCGCCCACGATCACCGCCCGGCCATGATCCTGCAAGGCGCCGGCCACGATTTCGGCCGCCGAAGCAGTGCGCCCGTTGATGAGCACCGCCAGCGCGAACTGGTAAGGCTGGTTGCCTTCGGGCGCCTTCTCCTCCCGCGGCCCCACGACTCGCCCGCGCGCCGTCAGCAGCCGGCTTCCCGCAGGCAAGAACAGCGAAGCCGTCTCCAGCGCCGCCGGCAGGATCCCGCCCGGATTGTTCCGCAAGTCCAGCACCAGCCCCCTCAGCGAGCTGCCCCCCAACCGCTCGATCGCCTCCCGGACCTGCTGCCCTGTCTGCGCGTCGAAGTTTGTCACCCGCAGGTAACCCACGCCAGGCGCCAGCAGGAACGCCCGCTCCACGCTGGGCGATTGCATCTCCTCCGGCACCAGCGTCAACGTGAGCAGGCCCTGCGCCCCCGGCCGCCTCACCTCCAGCTTGGCCGGTTTCTGTCGTGATTCACCCAACAAGGCGACGAGCTGCTCCATGTCCAGGCGGTCCAGCGAAATGTCGTTAATGGCCAGGATCTCGTCGCCTGGCGCAATCCCCGCGCGCGCCGACGGTGTCCCCGGCAAAGCCTGCAACACCACCACCCGACCGGGCATCACCGAAACGATCGTCCCGAAACCCTTGCGGGTGGACCGCTCCAGCTCTTTGAGCTGCTCGAACTGCTGCGGATCGAAGAACACCGAGTGGGGATCGAGCTGCCGCAGCATGCCCGGAATGGCACCGCCGTAAATCGCCCTCTCGGGATCCGGCCGCTCGGCAGCCTGGGACTCTACGACGGCGTACACCTGCGTGAACCGCCGCAGCGCCGCTGGCAAGTCCCCGCCCTCTTGCGGGGCATCCGCGATCGATGCAACGAGGAGCGCCAGGGCCAGCGCGCCGGGCATCCTGCTCCCATTATCGCGGCTGCCGCTCGACGGCCGGGCGCAACTGCACTCCCCTGCTCATGCCCCGCAGCATTTCTTGTCCTTCTTGCCGCTGCCGCACGGGCACGGATCGTTCCGCCCCGCCTTCGGTCCGCTCGGCTCCGGCAGGTCCTCCTCAAACCCCCCGTCTTCGTCGACCTTCCTGAAAAGCGGGAGTGGGTTCCTAGGGTGCCGCCCTAGCTCCGTCAAACGCTCTTCCAGGATCCCCCTCACCAGCTCGCCTTCCTCGTCGCTGAGCCCGCCCGCCGCTTCCTCGATCTTTCGCAAGGTGTGGCGCATTCCGGGGTGGCTCAGCTCCATCGGCGCCAGTGCGGCGTAGGCCGCCAGCGCTTCGGCCCGCAACGGCGAGTGAAAATGCTTCCGCAGCCGGTGCATGTGGGCCCGCAAACCGAATGTTCCCACGCCCAGGATGGCTTCCCTTTGCACCGCCGGATCCGGATCGTCCAGGTGTTCCAGCATGTAGCGGGCAAAGCCGGGATTGCCGGATTGGCGCATCGCATCCATGGCCAGAGCGCGCGTCTCCTGCCGGTCGTAAAGCTCCAGAATCATGCTCCGCACCAGCGGATCGTCCTCCTGCCCCGCCAGCGCGCGCAGGATCGGCAGACGCTCGGCCAGCGGCCGTGATGCCTCGCGCAGCCGTGCCAGCATCTCTTCGCGATAGTCCGCCAGACGGCCCAGCCGCACCAGTGCTTCCCAACAAGCGCCACGCACCTCGGGGACGGGATCCTCGCGCGCCAGCTCGTGCAAGCGCCTCTCCGCCAGCCAAGCCGCCTCTTGCCGCCACCCCAGCTCGTACGCGGCCCCTCCCCGCCACTTCGCCTCCGAGCTCGCCAGCAGCGCGATCAGATCTTCCACCGGAAGGCGCTCGAAGGGCGGCAAGTTTTCCTCCGGATAGTACGCCCGGATGTCGAACGGCTTGACCGGCTCCGGCGTTCCCGGGTTTTCCAACTGCTCGATCGCCTCGCTGAGCCGCTGGCGCAACCAGTCGTCGGCAGCCCGCTCCCGCGCCTGTTCCAGCGCAGCTCGCCCAGCCGGATCCCCGTACACCGCAATCGTCATGC
>JBMFPL010000203.1:0-6491 GCA_049969115.1 Bryobacteraceae bacterium
CGCTTCCTCGAACCAGGCCCGGTGCGCCCGGCCGCCCGCGCGCTCGTACAGCGCGGCCAGCTCCACCCATCCCGCGCACAGGTGAACCACTGTGGCGCCGGGCGCGATGGCGTCCGGTTGCAGGTAGCCCACGCGGTAGTCGGCCGCCGCGCCCGCCATCACGATGCAATCGGCATCGGGCAGCAGCCGCGGGTCACCGGTCGCCGCCCCGATCACGCCCATGAAAGCTTCCACGCGCCGGTCGGCGCAACCGCGGTCCCAGATCGGGATCACGAACGGGATCGAGTAACGCTCGCAGAACTCGACCAGCGCCGGGCCCGCGCCTGCGTAGTAGACGCCGGACCCGGCCACGATCAACGGGCGTTGCGCGCGCACCAGGGCTGCCGCGACCGCTTCCGGATCGCCGCGCTCGCATCGCAGCACGCCTCGCGGCCTCGGCCGCACCAGCCGCTCCGCCGGCACCTCCGCTGTTTGCATGTCCATGGGCAATGTGATGTGAACAGGGCCTGGCCCTTCCCGTGCGGCCGCGAAAGCCTCGTCCACGATCTCGAGCGCACGTTCGGCGCAGTCCACCGAGCGCGCGTAGCGCGTCACCGGCGTTGCCAACGCCACCTGATCCAGATCCTGGAAGTGACCCATACCCTGGGTTCGCACGGCCGCCGCGCCGCTCACCAGCAGCATGGGAGCACCGTCCATGTGCGCGTCCACCAGCCCGCTCAACGCGTTGGCGTGCGCGACGCCGCTGGAAACCGCTGCCACCCCTGGCTGCCTGGTGAGCCGGCCCGCGGCGCCCGCCATGTAGCTGGCCGTCTGCTCGTTGCGCGTGTCAATCAGCCGCAGGCCCGCACGCTGCGCTGCCTGGTAGAAAGGATCCAGCCCGTGCCCGCACAGGGTGGCGACCCAGGAAATGCCACGCTCCTTGAGGCCCTCGACGAACCACTCGACCGCCGTCATCTCGGGCCGATTCTAACAAAGGCGCAGCGCCCGGGCTTCAAGCGCCCGCGGCCGCCCGCCGGCGGAACCAGGCGATGGTCTCCTTGAGGCCTTCCTCCAGCGAGACCCGTGGTTCCCAGCCCAGCAGCTCGCGCGCTTTGCTGATGTCGGGCTGGCGGCGTCGCGGGTCGTCTTCCGGCAGGGGCCGGAACTCGATAGGCGAGCGCGATCCGGTCAGCTCCAGGATGCGGCGCGCGAACTCGAGCACCGTGAGCTCGACCGGATTGCCGAGGTTGATGGGACCGGGCTCGCCCGAAAGCAGCAGGCGCCAGAGGCCCTCGATCATATCGGAAACATAACAGAAACTTCTTGTTTGGCTGCCGTCGCCATACACGGTCAGCGGAACCCCGCGCAGGGCCTGGTCCAGGAAGGTCGGTACCACCCGCCCGTCATCGAGCTTCATACGCGGCCCGTAGGTGTTGAAGATCCGCGCGATCGACGTGCGCAGCCCGTAGACGCGCCGATACGCCATGGTGAGGGCTTCGGCGAAACGTTTGGCTTCGTCATAGCAGGAGCGCGGTCCCACCGGATTCACATTGCCCCAGTAGCTCTCCGGTTGCGGGTGCACCAGGGGATCCCCGTAGCATTCCGAGGTGGAGCTCAGAAGGAAGCGCGCACCATGCCGCCTTGCCAGCTCCAGCATGCGGCGCGTGCCGATGGAACCCACATCCAGCGTCTCGATGGGGTGTGCGAGATAATCCTTGGGGCTGGCGGGCGAAGCCAGATGCAAAACCCCGTCCAGCGGTTCCTCGATCTCCAAGGGCTCGCAAACATCATGCAGGATAAAGCGGAATCCCGGCCGTCCTTGCAGGTGTTCGAGATTGGCCCGCGAGCCGGTCGACAAATTGTCCACCGCGATGACCTCGTGGCCCTCCTCCAGCAGCCGATCGCACATGTGCGAGCCGATGAAGCCCGCCGCGCCAGTGACCAGAAAACGCAAGCCTCGCCTCCGCGGCCTCCAAGACCGGATTGATCATTGTAGCGGAGGAGGCGCCTTCAATCCAGGACGGCGCGCAAACGGCTCAGGCTTCCCGAGACGTTTTCCGGCGGAGCTTCGATCAGGCTCACCCAGAACACCCCGGAGGGGCAGGCGAATGCGATCATGCCCGCCAAGTTGCCGCCCAGGATGCGCAGCGCGTAGTCAGTACCTTCGACCAGGGTAGGCATGGAGAGTACTACACCGGGCGGCAGCACAGGCTTAAGGTTGCCCGCGATCATGTTGGCCAGCTCCCCGACCGCATCACGCACGTCGTCGTTGAGGTCCTGCGGGGGTTCGATGCCGACGAGTCGCGCCGTAAAATGGCAGGCCTGCCGGCGCGTGCACTCTAAAAGCAGCGCTCCTTTCCAGGCGCCGGCATAGTGCACGGTGACGTTGACCATATCCTCTGGCGGGGGCCAGGGCGCCTCGACCGGCTCCACTTCGATGCCCAGCATGGTCCGGAAGACGTCGCTCACGACCCGGACAGCATCTTCCCGGTAGGCCTCCATTACCAGCAGCGCTTCCATGGCTCCCCCGTTCAGCGGGCTAGATAGACAATGGCCTGCCCCACTCGTTTACGCTCGAACAAGTTTTCCAAATCGAGGATGCTTTCCACCGCACCCAGCAGCAGGTAGCCGCCGGGGGACATCGCTTCGCGCACCTGGCGCAGGATCTTGCGCTTGGTCTCTGTGTCGAAGTAAATGAGGACGTTTCGGCAGAACACCAGATCGAAAGGCCCCCAGTGTCGGGCGCTGTCCCGCAGATCGTGCCGGAGAAAGCGGACGCGGCGGCGGATCTCGTCCTTGAGAATCCACTCCAAGCCGTGGCGCGCGAAGTACTTCACCAGGTAGGCAGCGGGCAGCCCGCGGTTGACTTCGAGCTGGCTGTAGCGGCCCTGACGGGCGCGCTCGAGCACGGACTCGGCCAGGTCCGTGCCCAAGATCTGCATCTCGGACGGCCCCAGCCCCATCTCCGCCGCCATCATGGCCAGGCTGTAGGCTTCCTGGCCCGTGGACGCTGCCGCTGACCAGCAGTTCAACGGGCGCGACGACCGCCTCGCGGCCAGCAGCTCGGCCAGCAGCGTGGTGCGCAGCGCTTCGTACTGCGCCGGCTCGCGGAAGAATTGCGTCTCGTTGGTGGTCATGGCTTCGACCACCTTGCGCCGCAGCCCATCGGCCGCCACCGCGCGCAGTAGGGCGCACAGGTCGTTGACGGAGGCCAGACCATGCTCCCGCACAAGCGGCGCCAGCCGCGCTTCGACCAGGTATTGCTTGCCCTCCTCCAGCACGATCCCCGAGTCGCGGTAGACCTGTTGCTGGAGAAAAGCAAAGTTTTCCGGGGTGATTGCAGAGCCTGCCGCGCTCGCCTTGTCTTGCTGGGTGCCGATCATTTCCGCCTCATCCCGCCAGCCGCGTAATCTCGGGAGCCACGTTCTCCAGGCTCACCACGCGATCCGCCAGCCCCGCCTGGACGACGGCGCCCGGCATGCCCCACACCACGCTGGTCGCCTCGTCCTGCGCGATGACCCAGGCTCCTGCGGCCTTGAGCACTTCTGCCCCTCGCAGGCCGTCCTGACCCATTCCGGTCAGGATCACCGAGATGACGGCGCCGCCATAGATCTCCTCCACCGAGCGGAACAGCACGTCTACCGAAGGCCGGCAAGAGTTTTCCGGCGGTCCCTGGTCCAGCCGCACCACGACCTTGCCATCCCGGCGCGCCAGGCGCATGTGGTAATCGCCCGGCGCGATCAGCGCCTTGCCCGGCTCCACCGTCGCCGCTTCGGTGGCCTCTTCGACCCGGATCCGGCTCAGCGCAGTCAAGCGCTCGGCCAGAAACCGCGTGAACAGCGGCGGCATGTGCTGCACGATGAGGATGGGCAGGGGAAAGTCCGCCGGGAACATCGGCATGACCACCGAGAGCGCGTTGGGGCCGCCCGTGGACACGCCGATCGCCACCACCCGCGGCCGGGCGTGCACGGTCACTGGCGAGCGCGCGGCTGGCGCCGCTGGCACGGCCGTTGCCGCCGCTGGCGCCAGTTGCGTCTCCGCGCCGGGCAGTATGAAGAACTGCTTGATCTTGGGGATCAGCTCGCTGCGCAGCGTGGCCATGGATACGTCGAGCGAACCTACGTTGGCGGCCTTGGTGACGTAGTCGTTGGCCCCCAGCATGAGGGCCTCTATGGTGGCCGTGGCGCCGCGCTCGGTGAGCGTGCTGAACATGATCACGCACAGGTCGGGATACTGCTTGCGGATCTCGCGCAGCGCCTGCAAGCCGTCCATTTCCGGCATCTGGATGTCCAGCGTGACCACGTCCGGATTGAGCTGCGGGATGCGCGCCAGGGCAATCGCCCCGTTGGCTGCCGAACCGACCACTTCGAAGGCCGGGTCCTCGCTCAAAGCGTGGGTGACCAGACGGCGGATCACCACCGAGTCGTCCACCACAAGCACCCGGATCCGGCTGCCAGGCTTGATCCGCTTGCGCTGGAAAACCCCCGGCATGGCTCGCTCATCCCCGCGGCATCCGGCTGCTCGCGCAGCTCCTCACGCGATCACCCCTAGCAGCCTGAGCTTGTCTGTGATCACATCTTCGGTGAACGGTTTCATGACATACTCGTTGGCCCCGGCCGCCAGCGCGCGCACCATCTGCTCGATCTCGGTCTCGGTGGTGACCATCATGAGCACGATGCGGGCCCGCTCGGGATCGGAACGGACCGCCCGGACCAGCTCCAGCCCGTTCATCTCCGGCATGTTCCAGTCCACCAGCATCAGGTTCACATCGGGATGCTCGTCCAGCACCGCCAGCGCTTCCTTGCCGTGGCCCGCCTCGTAGACCTGGTAGCCGTGCTTTTCCAGCGTGCGGCGCAGGATCATGCGCACAGCGCGCGAATCGTCCACGACCATCGCCTTCGACATGCCGCTTCCCTTCTCGGTGGCTCCCCCCTGCTTTATCGGACGAAAAACGCGCCCGCTTTACCGCCCTGTGGCGGCGGTCTCAGCGGGCGTGCAGCGCCACGAAAGCGTCAATCTGCCGGGCCACGTGCTCGGGCGACGGGCTGACATGGATCGCGTAAAGCTCCCAAGCCGCTGACACCACCACCAGCGCCGTGCGCGTCTTCATTTGCAGAAGCTTCTCCAGCTTCACCGAAGCCAGTCCCGCCAGCTCGCGCCGCACGCGCTCCACCGAATCCAGCCGCTCCATCAGCAGTACAAACGCCGGCCCGGTCCAGCGGAAAAGCTGGTCGGGGCCAGTCAAATTCTGAGCCAAGTGCACGCTGAAGAACAGCAGCACCTCTTCGGCGCCGGAAAACCCGTAGCGCTGCACCAGCGTCGGGAAATGGTCAATCACGAAAACGCCGGCGAAGGCCCGGCTTCCCTGACGGTGAACCTGTGCGATGGCGCGCTCGGCCTCAACGCGGCCCGGCAAGCCCGTCTGAGGGTCCACGCTACCCGGCGCGCATGGCTGGCCGGCGGGCGCTGGCGAACCCGTGAACTCGCCTGCCGGCTCCGTCTCGGTGCAGTCGCGGAACACCAGGACCGCCCCGGTCAAAGCGCCGCCTTCGTCCAGCGTCGGAACCAGCGCTTCGGCCGCGTAGACGCTTTCCGACTGCCGGAACTGCGGCTTGCTTGCCATCTCCGCCGGCCTCTTGTCCAGCAAAACGCGGCGCAATCCCTGCTTGAGTTGCTCGACCAACTGGGGCTCGAAGCCGCGCAGCAGCTCTTGCAAGCGCAGCCCCTGGGCTTGGCCGGCGTTGCAGCCCGTCATCCGCTCCGCCGCGCGGATCACGAAGGTCACACGCCCCGCTATATCAACCAGAATCACGGGATCCCGGACAACATCCAAAACTGCGGCTTGCCACCTTCCCCGTTCGCGCAAGCGCCGCTCGACTGAAATCCTGCGGAGGGCGACTTCCAGCGTCGCCCGTAATTCGCGCTCGTCGAAAGGCTTCACCAGGTAGCCCACCGGCTCGGCTTCCTTGGCGCGCTCGATGGTGGCTTCATCGGCATAAGCGGTAAGGAACACGCAGGCGACCCCGAATCGCCACCGCAGCTCGAGCGCCGTCTCGATGCCGTCCAGCGCACCCGCCAGCCTGATGTCCATCAGCGCGAGGTGCGGGACTTTTCGCCGCGCCTCCTCGATGGCTTCCTCGCCGCTGCCGGCGCAGGCGACCTCGTATCCGAGGTCTCGCAGACAGCACTCCAAGTGGGACGCAACCAGCGCCTCGTCTTCAACCACCAGCACTCTTGCAGGGCGCATCTCGCCTCCCACCCGCTACCTTTGGTTGGAACGTGAGAGTGATTTCGGCGCCTCTGCCGGTCCCCAGCGTCACCCGCGCGCCCAGCTGGCGGGCAAGCGCCGCGACCAACCGCATGCCCAGCGTCGGAGCATTTTTGAGGTCAACGGACTCGGGCAGCCCCACGCCGTCATCGGACACAACCAGGCTGATGCTCTCCCCTTCTCTGCGGGCCCGCACTACCACCTCGCCCTGCCGCCCGCCCGGGAAAGCATGCCGGAACGCGTT
>JBMFPL010000204.1:0-6483 GCA_049969115.1 Bryobacteraceae bacterium
CCATAGGCGGAGCGCTGGCGGCGTACAAGGCCACGCTGGACCGGATCCAGGAGCTGCTCGGCACAGACAGGATGCAAGAGGTGTTCCAGGCCGGCGCGGGATTTGCGCGGCGCTTGCGCGGGAACCGGTGAGGCATGCAGGCGGGCAGGCAGCGACGGGACGCGTTTTTGCATCGTCCCGGAAAGGAGAAGATCGGCGCATGAGCCAGCCTGGGGCCGCAACAAAATTGCGCGTGCTGTTTTTGTGCACGGGTAACTCGGCGCGTAGCCAGATGGCCGAAGGCCTGCTGCGCCACCTCGGGGGCGATCGCTTCGAGGTGGCCAGCGCGGGCACCCACCCGGGGTCGGTCCGGCCGGAGGCCATCGCCGTAATGCGGGAGCTGGGGGTGGACATCTCGCACCACCGCTCGAAATCACTCGACGAGTTTCTCGGGCAGCCCTTTGATTATGTGATCACCGTCTGCGACCAGGCGCGCCAGAGTTGTCCCGTGTTTCCCGGCCTGGCCGAACGGATTCACTGGAGCATCGAGGATCCGGCCGCTGCGCAAGGCAGCGAAGCCGAGCGCCTGGAAGTTTTCCGGCGTGCGCGCGAGGAACTGCGCCGCCGCATCGAAGAGTTTCTTGCTGCGCAATCGCGATGAACCCGCTCGCCGCTGCGGTGGAACCGTGAGCCAGGCAGAACTCAGGCGCGAGCTGGGTCTGCGCGACCTGGTGCTGTTCAATCTGGCCGCGGTCGTCGGCGTGCGATGGCTGGCCGCGGCCGCCCGGGCGGGGCCCTCCTCGCTCGTGTTGTGGTTGTTGGCCGCCGCTTTCTTCTTCGTGCCGTCGGCGCTGGTGGTGGCGCGGCTCAGCAGGATCTGGCCCGAGCAGGGGGGCATCTACGTCTGGACGAGGCGGGCGTTCGGGGACTGGCAAGGGTTCCTTTGCGGTTGGTGTTACTGGCTGAGCAACTTGTTTTACTTCCCGAATCTCTTGCTGGCCGGCTTGGGGGTAGCCTACTACCTGCTCGGCGAGCGCGGGCAGGCGCTGTCGGAAAATCCGGCGGCAATGATCGCGGGCGCGCTGCTCGTGCTTTGGTTTGGAACCCTCACGAATCTGGTCGGCCTGCGCACGGGCAAGTGGACGGAGAACGCCGGCGGGCTGGCGACTTACCTTGCCGGGCTGTTGCTGGTTGCTGCGGGTGCGCTGGCGTGGACGCGCGGCGGGCCAGCCAGCAGTTTCACGCCGGTCTGGCCGCGCTGGGACTGGGGGACGGTGAATTTCTGGTCGCAGATAGCGTTCGCCTTCGGCGGGCTGGAGCTGGGAGCGGTGATGGGCGGTGAAATCCGTCATCCCCAGCGGACGGTGCCGCGCGCAGCCTGGATCAGCGGAGCGGCCGTTGCTGTTTTTTACCTGGCAGGCACGGTTGCGGTTCTCGCCCTGATTGCGCCGGCACAGATCAACGTGATCACCGGGCTGGCCCAGGCCGGCCAGAAAGCGTCCGCCGTGCTGGGCGTGACATGGATCGGCCCGGTTTTGGCCGGGCTCGTCACACTGGGCATCGCTGGTCAACTCGGCGCGTGGCTGGCGGGATCGGCGAGGGTACCTTTCGCGATCGGTCTGGACCGCTATCTGCCGGCGGCCTTCGCCCGCCTCCACCCGCGCTGGGGCACGCCTTACGTCGCCATCGTCTCGCAGAGCCTGGCTTGCACGCTGTTCCTGCTCGCCATGCAGGCGGGCGAAAGCCTGCGCGCAGGCTACCAGTTGCTGGTGGATATGACGGTGATCACTTACTTCATCCCGTTTGCGTACATGTTCCTTGTCGCGGCGCGGTGCGGCCTGATTCGCAGCGCGATGGCCGGGCTGGCCGTAACGCTGGCGGCCATCGCATGCTCGCTGATCCCGCCTCAGGAGAGCTCGAACCCCTGGCTGTTCGAGGCCAAAATCATCGGAGGGTGTGCGGTGGTGATCGGCGCAGCCAGGATTGTGTTCAGGAGGGCGCGCAGGTCGTGACCTACCCGGATTCGGTCCGCTTTCTTTACTCGCTGGCCAACGAGGCCCGTACGGCGGAGCTGGGCCTGGTGCGGATGGAGCGCGTGCTCGAAGCGCTGGGCCAGCCGCACCGCGCCACGCGCTTTGTTCACGTGGCGGGAACCAATGGCAAGGGCTCCACCTGCGCGATGATCGAGAGCGCGCTGCGGGCCGCGGGATTGCGCACCGGCCTTTACACCTCGCCGCACTTGATCGAGCCTACCGAACGGATCCGCATCGGTGGCGAGCCGGTCTCGCGCGAGGCCTTCGCTTCGGCGTTCCACAAGGTTCACCGGGTGGCCGAAGACCTGCTCCGCGACGGCATCATCCAGCAACACCCCACCTATTTCGAGACCGTCACGGCCATGGCCTTCCTGCTGTTCCGCGAACTCCGCGTCGAGCTAGCGGTGCTGGAAGTAGGCCTGGGGGGCAGGCTGGACGCAACCAATGTCGTCATGCCCGAACTGGCCGTCATTACCCCGGTGGACTTCGATCACGAAAAGTATCTGGGCAAGGGGTTGGATTCCATCGCCGCAGAAAAGGCGGGGATTCTCAAGCCGGGCGTGGGGGCCGTGTTTGCGCCGCAGCGCGAAGAGGTCGTCCCGGTGCTCCAGGAACGCGCACGGCAGTGCGGGATCGAACCGGTCTGGGTAGAGCGGAGCTGGCGCGCCGAGCAGCCAGCGCTTTGGGCGGGCGGCAGCCGATTCGTAGCCGCCGGTCCCGCGCGCGTAGCGATCACGTGCCCTCTGCCCGGAGAGCACCAGATCGTCAACGCGCTCACTGCCGTGGCCGTGCTCGAGCGACTGGGCATTGTGCCGGAGGCGATCGGCCGGGGGATCGCCGAGGTCCGGTGGCCGGGCCGGCTGGAGAGGGTAGCGTCGCATCCTGACGTCTACCTGGATGGCGCGCACAACCCTGCTGGGGCGCGCGCCCTGGCTTCCTACATCGAGCGTTTCCATCGCGGGCGGCGGATCTGGCTGGTCTACGGCGCCATGCGCGACAAGGCGGTAGCGGAAATGGCCGGCATCCTGTTCCCGCTGGCTGACGAGGTCATCGCCACCGCTCCCGCGCAGCCCCGCGCCGTGCGCCCCGAGCTGATCCGCGAGCTGGCCGACCACCCGCGCCTGCGCATCGCCGCCCGCCTCGATGACGCTCTCGCCCTGTTGCGCGAGGCCGCGCGGGAAGACGCGGTTTTCATCACCGGATCGCTGTTCCTGGTCGGGGAGGCCCGCGCCCGGCTGGTTCCATCGCAACAGGGGGCGGCGCCTGAAAGGCGCGTAAAATAATTCCGTGCTGGCGAAGTTGAGGGCGTGGCTGTTCACCGCGCCTTTGATCATCCTGGCGACGGCGGTGTGTGGAACCTGCTCATGGGTGGCCGCGCTGGCGGATCGCAGCGGGCGCAGGCCTCATCGCATCGCGCAGGTATGGGCGCGGTTGTTGCTGGCCATCGCCGGGGTGCGGGCGCGCGTAGAGGGTCTGGAGCAGCTTGACCCGGGCGGGGCTTACGTATTCGCCTCCAACCATCTCAGCCTGATTGACACGCCGCTGGTGCTCGCGAACATTCCCGTCCAGTTCCGTTTTCTCGCCAAGCGCAGTCTCTACAAGGTGCCCTTTATCGGTTCGCACCTGGGACGCGCCGGCCACATTCCGGTCGAGCGCAAGGACCCGCGGGCTTCGCTGCGTACCCTGGCCGAAGCTGCGCGCATGGTGCGCGAGCGCGGGGTCTCCGTGCTGGTGTTTCCCGAGGGCAGCCGCTCGCGGGGCGAGTTGGGAGAATTCAAGGAAGGCGCCGCGTACATCGCCATTAAGGCGGGCGTTCCCCTGGTGCCCTTGGCGATCCGCGGAACGGAGAAGATCCTGCCGACCGGATCGCTCACCGTCCTGCCCGGTCCCGCCGTGCTCCGGATCGGCAAGCCGATTCCCACCTCGCATCTGAATGCGCGGGACCACAAGGCGCTTACGGCCTTGCTGCGCGAGCGCGTGGCTGAGCTTCTGAACGCCGGGCCCTTGTGCGCCCGGGCGTGAGCGCTTCAGGCCAGGGCGAGAATCTTGTCGAGGGCAACGGACACCCGGCGGATATAGTCAGGATCGTCCGGGCGGTAGCTGTATTCGGGTGAAATGAAGCCGCGGTAGCCCACTTTCACCAGGGCAGCCATCACCTCTTTCCAGTCAACGTCGCCTTCCAGAAGCTCCACGAACCGGCCTTGCTCGGCACGGGTGGAAAGCTTGTAATCCTTGGCGTGGACGCGCTTGATGCGCGACCCCAGCGTGAGAATCCAGTCCTGCGGATAGCCGTATTGCAGGATGTTTCCGATGTCGAAGTAAGCTCCCACCCAGGGGCTGCGGAACTGGTCCACGAAAGCGCGCATTTCTAGGGGGCTCACCAGGAATTTGTTCCAGACGTTTTCCGGCGCCAGGCAAACGCGGGCTCTTTCCGCGTCGGGGACCACTTTCTTCATCTCGGCACTGACGCGGTCCCAGGTATCCTGGTAACCCACCTGGAAGTTGGGACCGGAACCCAAGCGACCGGGTACGATGAGCAGCACACCGCAGTTTATCCATGACGCCAGGGTGATCGCCCTGCGCAGGGCCTCCACGCCGCGGGTGCGCGCGGCCGGGTCGGGGTGGTTCAGGGGATTTGAAGAAAGCGGCGCCGAAACCCACAGACTTACGATTTCCACGCCGGCCTTGCGCGCCCCATCCGCCAGGCGGCGTGCCTCGTCCTGGCTGGTTTCCAGTGGCAGCAACTCGCCCAAGGGGACCTCCAGGCCCTCGAATCCGGCATTGCGCGCTTGCCGGAACTGTTCTTCGAGCGGCATAGATTTGGGGAAAATCGTCGCGCAAATGCCTTTGCGGAAACGGGGCGCAGCGGTCTGGAACGCCAGCGCCGGGGAAGCCACGAATGCGCGTCGTGTCATAGCAAAGCGATTCTAGCAGGAAACAAGCAGCGGGGACCGCGCTCAATCGGGCAGGATGCAGGGATGGATGACCGCCACGTCGAGCGACCGCATGACCTTGACCAGTTCCCGGAACATATCCTCGTCCCGGTAGCACCCTACGATGGCCCCGCCCGAGCCGGCGAAGTTAGCGCTGGCGCCCACGCTGCGGGCTGCCTGGATCATTTGCATGTTGCCGGGCGAAATCCGGTAAATGCTTGCGCGCAGGTCGAAATTCAGGTCAATGAGGCGGTTCAGGGTTTCGTAGTCGCGCTCGAGCAGGGCCCGGCGCCCGCGCTCGGCGTATTCCGCCCAGGTGCGCATGGCCTGGACTACTTGCGGATCCCCCTGCCGCCACCTCTCCCGCACATTGCTATGGAACACTTCGGTCCCTTCGCTCAGGCTGGTCCGGTAAGCCACGTACATGTTGGGGAGCAGGGAGGGGTCCAGGAGTTCGTAATGTCCGTACCCGCGGGTTTCCATGAATTCCCGCGAAAAGTCCATGTAAACCAGTCCCTCATAGACCTGGACGACCCTGTCCTGGGGACCAGCGGGCACCCCCAACTCCTCGGTTTCGGTCTTCCAAACCAGGTCCGCCTGGAGGGGGAGCGGGATTTCGACCTGATAATAGCGGCAGAGCGCCCGCAGCGCGGCGGTGATAATGGCGCTGGAGCCTCCCAAGCCCAGCCGCATGGGAATATTGCTCTCGTACTCGATGGTGAAGTTGCGGTGGGGCAGCTCGATGTGGCGATCCCCGCAGTAATCCATGAACCGCACGATCAAGGCCTGGATGAGGCGAATGCCGCCGTAGTAACCCCGCCAGCGGGTGGTCTGATAGAGATCGTCCAGGCTTTCGAAGACCGGCGTGTCGGCCTTGGACGGCCGGATTTCCAGCCGGGCGCTAGGGTAAAGCAAGACGCGAGCACGAAAGTTCCGGACGACGAAGGAGATGGTTTTGCCATAATAGCCGTCGCTGGGGTTACCCAGAAGCCCGGCGCGAGCGTAAGCGTAAGTCTCGATCACGGTCCCACTCTGGCATACTTATACCATATGCGTGCCGTGTTGCAGCGAGTCCGGGAGGCGCGGGTGGAAGTGGACGGCCAGGTGGTAGGGGCCATCGGCCGGGGCCTGCTGGTGCTGATCGGGGTGGCCCGGGAGGACACTGCCCGCGATGCCGATTACCTGGCGGAGAAAATTGTGGGCCTGCGCATTTTCCCCGACGAGCAGGGCAAGATGAACCGGGACGTCAGGGAAGCGGGTGGTTCCTTGCTGGTGGTATCCCAGTTTACCCTTTACGGAGATACCCGGAAAGGCCGCCGCCCCAGTTTCGACCGCGCCGCACCCCAGGATCAAGCTCGCGCCCTCTACGAATACTTTGTGGAATCCTTGCGCCGGAAAGGCGTGCCCGTCGAAACGGGAGTTTTCCAGGCCATGATGCAAGTGCACCTGATCAATGAGGGGCCGGTAACCATCCTTTGCGAATCTCCCCAGACGGCCGAAGGGGCTACCGGCCAGGAGGCCCTTCCGAGAGGTTAATC
>JBMFPL010000205.1:0-6483 GCA_049969115.1 Bryobacteraceae bacterium
TGGGCACCATCCGCGCCTCGGCCGAAATGCTCGCCCGCCAGATCCCGCGCGACATCACAGTGGCCGCCGAGCTGGCCGGTTTCATCGCCGCCGAAGTGGACCGCACCAATAACCTCGTCACCCGTTTCCTGGAGTTCGCCCGTCCCCTCGAACTCAAGCCGGTGCCAGCCGAACTGAGCGGCGTCATTGACCGGGCCATCGCGCAACTGGAGCGCCACTCGCCCCCGTTCGACGTCGCCATTTACAGGAACTACGCGCCCGATCTGCCCCCCTTCGAGTTCGATCCCGAACTCATCGAACGGGTCATCTACAATCTCCTGCTAAACGCTGCCCAGGCCAGCCCCCCGGGCGCCGCCATCACGGTCAAGACGCGAGCCGTGGCAGGCAACGCCGAGATTGCGGTGATTGATCGCGGCGTGGGCATCCCGCCCGAGCGGCAGGAGGCGATCTTCAATCCCTTCGTCACCACCAAGCCCGACGGCGTCGGTCTCGGCCTGGCCATCGTTTCCAAGATCGTGGATTTGCACGGGGGTACAATAACGGTGGAAAGCGAGCCGGGCAAAGGCAGCATCTTTCGCGTTTACCTGCCCATGAGTCGCGGCGCCTCCCCATGAAGACGCGCATCCTGGTGATCGAGGACGAGGAAAAGCTGCGGCGCGTGCTCGAGTTGCACCTACGCTCGACCGGCTACGAGGCGGAAACCGCGGGATCGGCAGGCGAGGGTTGGAAGCTGGCCGACCGCGCCGATCTCATCGTCACCGACCTTCGGCTGCCGGACTTCGACGGGCTGGAATTCATTTCCCGCCTGCGTCGTCAGAATACGCGCACGCCGGTGATCGTCATCACCGCCTACGGCACCGTGGAAACTGCGGTGGAAGCCATGCGCTGCGGCGCCGACGACTTCATCCTCAAGCCGTTCTCGCTCGATCACCTGAGCACGGTCATCGAGAAGGCGCTCAAGCGCCGCGCGCTGGAGGATGAGAACCTGCGGCTGCGCGAGGAACTGGGGCGCCGCTACGACTTCCGCAACATCATCGGCCGCAGCCCGGCCATGCAGGAGATCTTCGCCACCATACAGCGCGTCGCACCCACGCGCGCCACCGTGCTGCTGTGCGGGGAAAGCGGGACGGGCAAGGATCTCATCGCCCGCGCCATACATTACCACTCTCCACGCCGCGACCGCCCCTTCGTCAAGATCAACTGCTCGGCCCTGCCCGAAAACCTCATGGAAGCGGAACTGTTCGGCTTCGAAAAAGGCGCCTTCACCGGGGCAGTGACCTCCAAACCGGGAAAGTTCGAGCTGGCCGATACCGGCACCGTCTTTCTCGACGAAATCGGCGATGTCCCGCCCTCCATCCAGGTCAAGCTGCTTCGCGTGCTCCAGGAGCGCGAGTTCGAACGGCTGGGCAGCAACAAGACACGCCAGATTGACGTCCGCGTCATCGCCGCCACCAATCAGGACCTGCGCGCCGCGCTCGAACAGGGCACGTTCCGCGAGGATCTCTACTACCGGCTCAACGTGGTGCCCATCAACCTGCCGCCTCTTCGCGAACGCCGCGAGGACATTCCCTTCCTGGCCGAGCACTTTGTGCGCAAACTGGCGCCCATACTGGGCAGCCCTGTCGAAGGGATCACCGAGGCCGCCATCCAGAAGCTGATGAGCTACCACTGGCCGGGCAACGTGCGCGAGCTGGAAAACGTCATCGAGCGCAGCATCGTGCTGTGCAACGGCAAGGTGCTGGATGCAGATGACATCAAGCTGGACACCGCGCCCCGCGCCCGCCCGTCGGCCGAGGGCTACTTCCTGCCCGAGGGCATGACGCTGGAAGAGTTTGAGCAGGCCATCATCCGCGAGGCTCTGCGCCGCGCAGGCGGCAACAAAAGCCAGGCTGCCCGCATGCTCGGCCTCACGCGCAATGCCTTGCGCTATCGGCTCTCGCAGATGGGCTTGGAGTGAAGCCCGCGGCATCCTGTATGCCACCCCAACGCCCCGCCCAACCGGACAGCGAGTGTGCTGGCCGGCTCTGCGCAGGCTTTTCGGGTCGGTCGGCTTTCGTTAAAAAACTTTTACGCTGCCTCTCGCTCGGTGTAGTACTCTGGTAACAGGCGCGCTGGGCACGCTTGGTTGCCGGCTCGGCATGCGGGGGCTGAGTCTTCGGCTGACTCAGACCGCGGAAGGACGGTGTATCGCCATGAGGAGTCGGCCCGTGCAAGGCTCGAACCCGCAGAACCACGACATCGAGGACGATCCCTCTCGTGGGCAAGGGATCGAACTCCAGCCGGTGCTGGACGCCATGCTGGACGGCGTCCTGGTGGTGGACCAGACCGGGACGCTGACCTTCGCCAACGCGGCCGCCCGGCGGATGTTCCCCATTACCGAGCCAGCCCCTCCCCTGGAGGCGTGGCCGGAATCTTTCGGCATTTACGGGGCCGATGGCCGGACCTTGCTGCCGCCAGCGGAGCTGCCCCTTTCGGTGGCCCTGAAGGGCGAGCACGCTCGGATCGAGGAACTTTTCATCCACAACTCGGCGGCCCCGGAAGGAATATGGGTTGCGGCCACGGCGGCCCCCTTGCCGGCAGAGGGAGGCCAGCCGGGCGGCGCCCTGATGGTGCTCCATGACATCAGCGAGGCGCGCCGCGCCCAGCAGGCGCTGCTGCGCGAGCGCGACTGGGCCTCCACCATCCTGGACACCGTCGGCAGCCTCGTGGTGGTGCTGGACCGCGAGGGCCGCATCATAAGTTTCAACCGGGCCTGCGAGCTGGCCACCGGCTACTGCTTCGAAGAAGTGATCGGCCGGCCCATTTGGGAGCTGCTGATCCCGCCCGACGAAGTCGAAGCGGTTCGCCGCGTCTTCGAGAGCCTGCGCGAGGGACAGTTCCCCAACCAGCACGAAAACCACTGGTTGACGCGTACAGGGCAGAAGCGCCTGATCGTGTGGTCCAACACCGCCCTGCTGGATGGCCAGGGGCGCGTCGAGTACATCATTGGCACCGGCATTGACGTCACCGAGCGGCGCCTTCTGGAAGCGCAACTGCGCCAGGCGCAAAAGATGGAAGCCGTGGGCCGACTGGCAAGCGGCGTGGCGCACGACTTCAACAACTTGCTCACCATCATCTCCGGTTACGCCCAGATGCTCAGCGAGGCGTTCCCCGCCGGGGATCCCATGCACGAGGCGGCGGAAGAGATCCTCGGCGCCGCCAGCCGCGCCGCATCGCTGGCCGGCCGGCTGCTCATGTTCAGCCGCAAGCAGACCGGCAAGCCGCGGCTGGTGGATCTCAGCGAGGTCGTCGCGGGCATGGAGCGCATGCTGCGCCGGATCATCGGGGAAGATATCGAGCTGATCACCGCACTGGCGCCGGATCTGCCCAGCATCCAAGCCGACCCGATTCAGCTCGAACAGGTGTTGATGAATCTCATCGTCAACGCGCGGGAAGCGATGCCCGAGGGCGGCCGCATCGTGATCGAGACAGCAGCCGTCACCATAGACGAGGAGTACGTGCGCAGGCACCTGGGCGCGAAGCCGGGTCGCCACGTCATGCTGGCGGTCAGCGATACGGGCTGCGGCATGGATGCCGACGTCCTGCGCCAAGCCTTCGATCCTTTCTTCACCACCAAGGAGTCGGGCACCGGCCTGGGACTGAGCACGGTGTACGGGATCGTGCAGCAACACGGCGGGCAGATCTGGGCCTACTCGGAGCCGGGGATGGGCACCACGTTCAAGATCTACCTGCCCGTGGCGGAATCAACTGTAGTGCCGCAGGAGACGGCGCTGGTCGAAGAGGTCAGCGCGCCGCGCAGCGGGTCGGGCGTTGTCCTTGTGGTGGAAGACGAACCGGAACTCCGCAAGCTGATCGCCAGCGTGCTTGGCGGGGCAGGCTATACCGTCCTGAGCGCGGGAGACCCGGAGGAAGCCTTTCGCGTGGCCGGTGCCTACCCTGGCCCGATAGACCTGCTGCTGACCGACGTCGTGTTGCCCCGCATGAGCGGGCACAACCTGGCCGCGCGCATGCGCGCTCAGCACCCCGGGCTGAAAGTTCTTTACATGTCCGGTTACGCGGACCGGGCTGTGGTGCACAACGGCATTCTGCGCGAGGAAGCCCCGTTTCTGGAAAAGCCCTTCAGCAAGCAATCCCTGCTGGCGAAAGTCCGGTCGGCCCTGCAAACGCAAGGCTGACGCGCCTCGGCCGCGGCCGCCGCGCCACCTGTCTGGGTTGGGTTGCGCCCCGCGGCCCGGGTCGCCGGCCCCCCCGGGCCGGAAATCGTGTGGGGGTGAGCCTTTCTTTGTCTGGGCAGGAAAATTGGCTGCACCCCGCTACTTGACGGCGGCCCCCGGGGGCTGGTACATTCTATGATTCGTTTCCAGGAAGTTGACCGAAAGGTAAACGAACGGCGGGTGGAGTGCCTTCGCGTACGGCCCGCACCGGTTACGAGAGAACTCCATGCAGCAGCCGTACTTCGTCGTCATCCTGGCTCATTCGCTGCACGGCAGGCTGCGCAGGTTCCAGGTCCCCCAACGGGTGGTTTACCTGATCCTGGGATTTGCCCTGCTGGGCTGCGTCTCGATGTTCGGGTTCGTCTCCAGCTACGTGCGCATGGCTTGGAAGGTGGCCGGCTACAACTCGCTGCGCCAGGAAGTGCAGGCCCTGCGGGCGCGCTATGAGAGCCTGGAAAAAGAGGCGCACCAGACGCAGGACCAACTGGCGACATTGCAGCTTTTCGCCACCCAGGTCTCGGTGGCATACGGGATCAAGGAAAAACTGGAAGGCCCGGCGGATATCTCCGGCGAAGGCCGCCTGATCCCGACCTTCCACGAAAGCCTCCAAGAGTACAGTTTCCTTCGCACGGTCACCTTCTCGCGGTTCCGCCACTTCGGCTCGCGCTGGCGCGCCAACGCACGCCCTGACATCTGGCCGGTGGAAGGCCGGCTCCAAGGATCGTTCGGCATGCGCATAGACCCCTTCTCGGGAGAGGGCAGCTTCCATCGGGGCGTGGACATCGGGGCGCCGTATGGCTCGCCCGTGCGGGCAACGGCCGATGGCGTGGTCGTCCAGGCCGGCTACATGAGCGGCTACGGCCGGCTGGTGGTGGTGGACCACGGCAATGGCATGCAGACCTGGTACGCGCATCTGTCGCGGATCTCAGTCATCCCCGGGCAAGAGGTGCGGCGGGGCGAAATCATCGGAGGCGTGGGCAGCTCGGGTCGGGTGACAGCGCCTCATCTTCATTACGAGGTGCGGATCGCCGGCAACCCGGTCAATCCCTACCACTACCTGCGTAGCTCGCTGGTTGCGGCATCCAGGAAGGACTTGCCTTTTTGAAGCTGATCGCACGCCCCGCAGCGCGGCGGTGGCTGCCGGACGGGGGCAAAGGGGATGGCGTATACTACAGGCTTTGGGCTGGTGAATCCCTGACAACGGAGAGCACCGATGGCGGCCGTGAAAACTGCGCCCTTGCCCGCCCCGCCTGAAACCTCCGGGACTGATCCCGAGGCCGACCTTGCCTGGCGTTTCCTGCACTACATGTTCCTGATGCGCGAGGTGGAGGAGCGCATCGAACGCAGGCTGTACCGGCAAGGCAAGATAGTTGGCGGCGTCTATTCGGGCCGGGGCCAGGAAGCGATTTCAGTGGGCGCCGGGCTGACCGCCGATCCTGAAGACGTGCTGTTCCCCTGCCACCGGGATCTGGCGCTTTACTTCATCCGTGGCGTGCACCCCCGCGAGGTCTTCGCCCAGTACATGGGCCGCGTGGGCGGTCTGACGCGGGGCAAAGACGGCAACATGCACATGGGGGACATGAAGCGCCGCCTAGTGGCCATCATCAGCTCCATCGGCGCCTCGCTGCCAGTGGCCGCAGGGGCGGCGCTGGCGCTGAAGTACCGGGGATCGCGCAACATCGCCTACGTGTTTTTCGGGGACGGCGCCACCAGCCGGGGCGATTTTCACGAGGGCGTGAACTTCGCCGCCGTCCAGAAGCTGCCCCTGGTGCTCATCTGCAACAACAACCAGTATGCGTACTCGACGCCGCTGGAGTTGCAGATGGCGTGCGCCAACGTGGCCGATCGCGGGATACGGCATCCCGGCCGAGATCGTAGACGGCAACGACGCCTTCGCCGTCTACCACGCAGCCAGCCGGGCTGCCGATCATGCGCGCCGCGGCCTGGGACCGTACCTGGTGGAATGCAAGACCTTCCGCATGTCGGGCCACTCGGCCCACGACCCTGCCGATTACGTGCCCAAACACCTGTTCGAAGAATGGGCGGCCAAGGATCCGATCCTGCGCATGGAGCGGTTGATGCTGGAACGGGGCTGGGCGGACCGGCAGGATCTGGATGCGCTGTACGCCCCCCTGCGGCGCCAGATTGACGAGGCCATCGAATGGGCCGAGAACAGCCCCTTCCCCGATCCTTCCGAGCTGACTGCCAACGTCTACGACGCGAGCTGAGCCATGCCCGTGACCTACCTGGAAGCCATCCGGCGGGGCAT
>JBMFPL010000206.1:0-6470 GCA_049969115.1 Bryobacteraceae bacterium
TCGCCAGGATGTCGCGCCAGATGTCGAAGGGGCTTCCGGCCAGGCGCGTCATGTCGAGCAGTCCCGGACCGGAAGCACGCAGGTGTTCGTCATCGGTTAAATGGGCAGCCAGCGTGGCGGCAAGTCCGCTCGAAAGCAGTTGCGGCAGGTGGGAGGTGAAGGCAACCACGCGGTCGTGCTCCTCGGGCGTCAACACCAGAGGGCGGGCGCCGATGGCTTCGATCAAGGCTACGAACTCCCGCGCTGCGGGCGTTTCCAGTTCCTCTGGCGCCGCCGGGGTCAGGATCCAGGTTCGGCCGGTGAACAGATCCGCTTCCGCCGCAGCCGCCCCGCGTGTCTCTTTGCCTGCCATGGGGTGGCCACCGAGGAACTGCGCGCGGCGCAACGAGCGGCGCGCCTGCTCCACGATGCGGGCCTTCGTGCTGCCGGCATCGGTGACCAGGCAGTGCGGCTGGACGCAGGCATCCAGCAAGGGCAGCGTCTGGAGAATGCCCAGGATGGGGCGGGCCAGCAAGATCAAGTCGGCGCGGGCCGCCGCTTGTTCGAGCGGGGCCGCTTGGTCTGCCGCGCCCACCCGCAGCGCTTCTGCCACTGCCGCAGGTGAGCTGACAGCGGTGATCGTCCCCCGAAACCCGGCTTTCTTGAGCGCCAACCCGAACGAGCCGCCGATCAGCCCGGCACCCACGATGACCACGTTTTCGAAGCGGGCTTTCACAGGCTCCTGCCCACTGCCTGGGCGATGATGCGCAACTGGCTCATCAATTCTTCGAACTGTTCCGGACGAAGCGATTGTGCGCCATCGCTCAGTGCCCGCTCCGGCTCGGGATGGACCTCGATCAGCAGACCATCGGCCCCGGCCGCCACCGCCGCCCGGGCAACGGGCAAGACCATGTCGCGGCGCCCGGTGCCGTGCGAAGGGTCGGCCAGCACCGGCAGATGCGAGAGTTTCTTGGCCACCGGAATGGCGGTGATGTCCACGGTGTTGCGAGTGTAGGTTTCAAAAGTGCGGATCCCGCGCTCACACAGGATCACGTTGTAGTTGCCCTCGTTCATGATGTACTCGGCGGCTAGCAGCCACTCTTCGATCGTGGCCGAAAGCCCACGTTTGAGCAACACCGGCTTGGGCTGCTGGCCCAGTTCGCGCAGCAGGTGGTAGTTCTGCATGTTGCGCGTGCCCACTTGCAGGATGTCGGCGTAGGTGGCGACCAGCTCGATCTGGCTGGCGTCCATGACCTCGCTCACCGCCATCAGCCCGTAGCGGTCCGCCGCCTCGCGCAGCAGCCGCAGCCCCTGTTCGCCCAAGCCTTGGAAAGTGTGTGGGGACGTGCGCGGCTTGAACGCGCCGCCGCGCAGCACCCTGGCGCCGGCGCGAGCCACGCGCTCGGCCGCGGCCATGATCTGCTCCCGGCTTTCCACGCTGCACGGGCCCGCCATCACCACGATCTGTGGCCCTCCGATTTCCACATCCCCGACGCGTATCCGCGTTCCCTCGGGCCGGAAATGCCGGCTGGCGAGCTTGTACGGGGACATCACACGGTGGGCTTCCTTGACTCCCTCCATCACCGCGAATTCGTTGGGATCCACGTGGCTTTCCGGCCCGATGCCGCCCAGGATGGTGTGGGCGACCCCGGTGGAGCGGTGCACCGTGAATCCCAGCGCGACCAGCCGGTCAATGACGGCCTGAATTTGCTCCTCGCTTGCTCCTTCCTGCATCACCACCAGCATGGTTTGCCTCGCGCCTCATCTCGGCTGCCCGCCCGGCGCCTGCGGCCCGGCCTCGCTTTGCCGGCCGCCCTTTCCCTGTTCCTCCTCCATCCTCATGCGCTGCACGGCGCGCATTTCGTCAATGATCCTTTCGAAGACCCGGCGTACGGCTTCCGCACTCAGCGGCCCGCCGTTGTGCGAGGTCACGTTGGCATAAACCTCGTCCTCGCGTTTGGGCTCGTAGATGGGCATGTTGAGCAGCCGCTTCAAGCGCCCGATTTCCTCCACGATGCGCGTGCGTTGGTTGATCAGATCGAGGATGCGCAGATCCAGCGCGTCAATCTGCGCCCGCCGCTCGGCCAGCGCCCGCAGGGCTTGTTCACGATCCATGCCTGTTCATCCCGCGATCGCCCGCTTGAGCTGCCGCGCAAACTCTTCCAGCCGGCGCTCCAGATCCGGCTGGCCGCCTGCCTGCTCGATCAACCGCACGAACGCGCTGCCCACCACCACTCCATCGGCCAGCGCGGCTGCCGCGGCCGCTTGCTCGGGCCGGGCAATCCCGAAACCGACGGCCAGCGGCAGCTCCGTGATCTGCCGCAGCCTGCGCACCAAGGGCGCTACCTGCTCGGAGAGCGCATCGCGCTCGCCGGTGACCCCGGTGCGTGATACCAAGTATACGAATCCGCTGGAATGTTCCGCCACCAGGCGAAGACGCCGGTCCGTGCTGGTGGGCGCGGCCAGAAAGACCGTGTCCAGGCCGGCCTGCCGCAGCGCCGGTGTATACGCGCCTGCTTCCTCCACGCTGAGGTCGGTGAGCAGGCAGCCGTCCACCCCTGCCGCAGCGGCGTCGCGCGCCGCGGCCTCGAGCCCGTAGCGCAGGACCGGGTTGAGGTAGCTGAACAGCAGCAAGGGAATATCCGAGCGCGCGCGGATGCGGGACGCGGTCTCGAGAATCTTCGCCAGCGTCGCGCCCGCCTGAAGGGCGCGCTGGCAGGCTCGTTGGATCACGGGACCATCTGCGATGGGATCGGAGAAGGGAACCCCTAGCTCGATCAGGTCGGCCCCGCCCTCTTCGAGCGCTTGGATCAGCGAGACCGTGCGGTCCAGCGAAGGATCGCCTGCCGTCAGGTAGGCGATCAACGCGCGCTGGTCTCGCTGGCGCAGCTCTTCAAAGAGGCGGCCTATACGGGTCTTGGTCGAGCTCCGGGAAGTGCTGCCGGTAGATGTCAATGTCCTTGTCCCCCCGCCCGGAAAGATTGACCACGAAAATCTTGCCTTTGGCCGAGGGAGCGCGCCGGATGGCCTCGGCCACAGCGTGGGCGGATTCCAGCGCGGGAATCAACCCTTCGGTGCGCGCCAGCAGTCGGGCGGCTTGCAAGGCTTCCCGGTCGCCCACGGCCACGTACTCCGCACGACCCTGGTCGCGCAACCAGGCGTGCTCGGGTCCCACTAGGGCATAATCCAGCCCCGCCGACACCGAGTGCGTGGGCGCGACCTGCCCGTCGGCGTCCTGCAAGAGATAGCTGTAGGCGCCATGCAGTACGCCCGGTGCGCCGCCCGCAAACCGCGCTGCGTGCTCGCCCAGAGCCCAGCCGCGCCCCCCGGCCTCTACGCCGATCAGTTGCACGCCCTGCTCGCCCAGGAAACGGTGGAAGATGCCGATCGCATTGGATCCGCCGCCCACGCAGGCGAAAATCGCATAAGGCAGGCAGCCCTCCTGCTCCAGAATCTGCCGGTGCGTTTCCTCGCCGATCACGCTCTGGAAATCGCGCACCATCATCGGGTAAGGGTGGGCGCCGAGCGCGGATCCCAGCAGGTAATACGTGTCGGCCACGTTGGTCACCCAGTCCCGCATCGCCTCGCTGATGGCGTCCTTGAGCGTGCGGCTCCCTCCCGCCACTCCCACCACGTGGGCGCCCAGCAGGCGCATGCGGAAGACGTTCAGCCGCTGCCGCTGCATGTCTTCCTCGCCCATGTAAACGACGCACTCCATGCCGAACAGGGCGGCGACCGTGGCGGTGGCCACGCCGTGCTGTCCCGCGCCGGTTTCGGCAATCACCCGGCGTTTCCCCATGCGGCGCGCCAGGAGAATCTGGCCCAGGCAGTTGTTGATCTTGTGCGCTCCCGTGTGCAGCAGGTCTTCGCGCTTGAAATAAATGCGCGCCCCTCCCAGGTGCTCGCTGAGCCGTCGGGCGAAGTAAAGCGGGGTCGGGCGGCCTGCGTAGTCGCGCAGCAGCGCCCGGAGTTCGGCCTGGAACTGTGGGTCCTTGCGGGCCTCCAAATATGCACGCTCGAGTTCTTCGAGCGGCGCCATCAGAGTTTCGGGAACGTAGCGGCCCCCGTAAGGGCCGAAATGACCGCGAGCGTCGGGCGCCGGGATCAACATGGCTTTTCTCCTCGCAAGGCCGCTGCCGCAACCAGGGCCTCCTCGACGAACCGCTTCACGCGCGCGTGATCCTTGCGCCCCGGGGCGAGCTCCAGGCGCGAGCAGGCATCCACGCCCCACGGCCGCGCCACCCGGATGGCCTCTCCGACGTTGCTTTCATCCAATCCGCCCGCCACGATAATGCGCGTCCCCGCGTCACGCGCGAGGCGCCAGTCGAACTGGCGCCCGGATCCGCCCCAAACTCCGGCGGGCGCCGCATCGAGCACGAACGCCTCCGCTCGCGGGTCGTTCAAAAGGCTCCTCTCCCAGCCCGGATGAACGCGCAAGGCCCGCCACACGCGCAGTCCCGCCGGATACTCAACTTCTTCACCGTACAATTGAACCACGTCGAGCCCCAGCCGCTGAGCGACCTCAGCCACCCGGACGGCTGCCTCGTTCACGAACACGCCGACTTTGAGCACTGAGCCCGGTATCGCCTCGACGATCGCCTCGGCCTGCGTGAGCGTCAGGAAACGCGGGCTCGCCGGATGGAAGTTCAATCCCAGCGCCGTGGCGCCCGCTTCCGCTGCCGCCATGGCATCCTCGGGATTCGTGATGCCGCAAATCTTGACGATCATGAGCACAAGCTTCGCAGCGCCGCCTCGGGATCCGCGGCTTGCATGAGAAACTCGCCCACCAGGAACGCCTGGTAGCCCGCCTCGCGCAGCTTTCGGATGCCGGCCGCCGAGTGGATTCCGCTCTCGCTGACTTTGATGACATCCGGCGGCATGAGCGCGGCCAGCTCGAGCGACGTTTCCAGGCTGACCTCGAAGGTACGCAGATTGCGGTTGTTGACTCCGACGATCCCGGCGCCCGACTCCAGCGCACTGGCCAGCTCCACATCGTCGTGGACCTCGACCAGCGCGGCCATGCCTAATCCTTCGGCGTACTCGCGCAGGCGTCGCAGCTCGGCTGTCGGGAGCAGGGCGGCGATGAGCAGCACCGCGTCGGCGCCGCAGGCGGCAGCTTCAGCCACGTCGTATTCGTCCAGCGTGAAGTCCTTCCGCAACACGGGCAGCTTCGTGGCGCCGCGCGCCTCCTCGAGATCGTGCAGCGACCCGCGGAAGTAATCCTGTTCGGTGAGGACCGAAAGCGCGGCGGCCCCGCCTTTCTCGTAGGCCATCGCGATCCGCGCCGGTTCGATTCCTTCGGCCAGCGTCCCGCGGCTCGGCGAGGCCCTTTTGATCTCCGCAATGATGGCCGGGGGATCGCGGCGCAGTGCCCCGGCAAAGTCCCGTCGCACGATTGCCGCCGCGCGCCGCTCCAGTTCGTCGCGCTTTTCCCAGCGCTGCGACGCACGCTGCCGCTTGCGTGCGACGATCTCAGCCAGGATATCGGGGATCGCGCGGTTCACTGCGGACGAATTTCCATCCTAACACCCCAAGGGCCCGCCCGGGCTTGCGCGCTTGCGTTACGGTGGTGTGTTTCGGAGTTAT
This sequence comes from Bryobacteraceae bacterium, assembly GCA_049969115.1. Taxonomy (GTDB): domain Bacteria; phylum Acidobacteriota; class Terriglobia; order Bryobacterales; family Bryobacteraceae; genus DTHT01. The sequence continues at coordinate 5,566 of JBMFPL010000206.1, forward strand.
GGTGCCGGCGCTCGCTGACAGGCTATTGTTGCTCGCCGCGGCGGTGCTATTCTCCACGGGCGGCGCGGCCATCAAGGCGACTCATCTAGGCGGCTGGCAGGTGGCTAGCTTCCGGTCCGGCGTGGGCGCGGTCGCGTTGCTCGTGCTCTCGCGCGAAGCGCGGCGGGGCTGGAGCACCCGCGTCATCGCCGTGGGCCTGGCGTATGCCTCCACGCTGGTTCTGTTCGTGCTGGCCAACAAGCTGACCACCGCCGCCAACGCTATCTTCTTGCAGGACGCCGCGCCGCTGTATCTCGTTCTGCTCGGGCCGCTGTTGCTCGGCGAACGGGCGCGCGCCAGCGAGCTGGTGCTGCTGGGCATCGTGGCGGCCGGCATCGCCTTGTTTTTCCTCGCGACGGAAGCACCCGCAGCGACAGCGCCGGACCCGTTCCGAGGCAACGTTCTGGCGGTGATCTCGGGCGTCACGTGGGCGCTGACCATTGCCGGCTTGCGCTGGCTGGGAAGCCGGCACGGGGCTTCGGTCGCGACTGCTCCGGTGGTGGGCAACTTCCTCGCCTTCCTGATCTGCCTGGCGAAGGCCTTGCCCGTCCGTGAACTTGGCTGGCGCGACGCGCTGGTCATCGCCTACCTGGGCGTCTTCCAGATCGCTCTCGCTTACCTTTGCATGACCCGGGCGATAAGGCGCGTCCGCGCCTTGGAAGCCTCGCTGTTGCTGCTGGTGGAACCCGCCTTGAGCCCGTTGTGGGCCTGGCTGGTGCATGGTGAGCGTCCCTCGAATCTCGCCATGGCGGGAGGCGGGCTGATTCTGGGTTCCTGTGTGGCGCACAGCCTGTGGCGACGCGAGCCAGGCCCGTCCCCTTGCTGCTCGAGGCCACCCGCGTAGCCGGGCCGTGACGGATCGTTGC
>JBMFPL010000207.1:0-6469 GCA_049969115.1 Bryobacteraceae bacterium
GCGCTCACCTAGCCCTAGCCCGCGCGGCTCTCGGGCGCGTGGACGAGGTCCTGTTCGCCCTGCCCCGCCGTTTTCCCCACAAGTCCTGGGACGGCGCTTCCTTCGAAGACCGCATCCGCATGCTGGACGCCGCGCTCGAGGGTATGGAGCGCTGCTCGCTGGCCGCCACCGACGGCGGGCTGTTCATCGAGATCGCGCGCGAGTGCCGCGCCGCCTACCCGCCTGGCGTCGAGTTGTTCTTCGTGTGCGGGCGCGACGCCGCCGAGCGGATCGTAAACTGGAACTACGGCAAACCGGAGGCCATTCGTGAGCAACTCCAGGAGTACCAGTTGCTGGTAGCCCCGCGCGGGGGTGCATGGGAACCCCCGCCAGAGCTGCGCGACCGCATCCACCCCTTGCCGCTGGAAGGCGATTACGACCAGGTCTCCGCCACCGAGGTGCGCGAGCGCATCCGCCGCGGCGAACCCTGGCGCAGCTTGGTGCCGGAAGCGATCGCGGAAATGGTGGAGCGAATCTATTCTCCCGCCGGCGCCTAGTCGCCCCTGACCAGCCCCAGGAAGGGGCGCAGGCGGTGGCTGCGGCTCGGGTGCCTCAGTTTGCGCAGCGCTTTGGCTTCGATTTGCCGGATCCGCTCGCGCGTGACCGCGAAGTACTGCCCCACCTCCTCCAGCGTGTGCTCGCTGCCGTCCATCAGCCCGAAACGCATCTTGATCACTTTCTCCTCCCGCGGGCTCAGCGTCTTCAGCACCTCCGCGGTCTGCTCGCGCAGGTTCAGGTTGATCACCGCGTCAGAGGGGGAGAGAACCTGCCGGTCCACGATGAAGTCGCCCAGGTGCGATTCCTCTTCCTCGCCTACCGGCGTCTCCAGCGAGATCGGCTCCTGCGCCACACGCAGGACCTTGCGCACCTTGGCCGCCGGCATGTCCAGGCGCTTGGCCAGTTCTTCGGTGGTGGGGTCACGGCCCAGCTCCTGCTGGAGCTGCCTCTGCGCGCGGACCAGCTTGTTGATGGTTTCGATCATGTGCACCGGGATGCGGATGGTGCGCGCCTGATCGGCGATGGCCCGCGTGATGGCCTGGCGCACCCACCAGGTGGCGTAGGTCGAGAACTTGTAGCCGCGGCGGTAATTGAACTTGTCCACCGCCTTCATCAAACCGATGTTGCCCTCCTGGATGAGATCCAGGAATTGCAGCCCCCGGTTGGTGTAGCGCTTGGCGATGGACACCACCAGGCGAAGGTTGGCTTCGATCAGTTGTTTCTTGGCCGCATCGGCTTCCTGCTGGCCTTCTTCGATCTTCTTGAGCGTCTGCCTCAACTGGAAGGCGGAAGCGCCGTAGTCCTCCTCCAGTTGCCTGAGCCGCAGGTTGTGCTGCCTCAGCTCCTTGCGCAGTTCCCGCACGGGAGCTCCGGGCTCCTCCAGCCGCCGCTGGATGCGCGCGATCTCCTGCTCGGGCACGCGCAGCGTTTCCACTGCGTTGCGCACGGCGTCGCAGAGCCTGCGTTCGATGACCGAATCCAGGGGAATCTCGCGAACCATGCGCGAGACGCGAATCACCGTGCGGGCCAGCTCGTTGCGCAACGCCCGGTGCTGTTTGGGCTTGGTGCTCTGCGGCACCGCCACCAGCCTGCGCCGCATCTGCTGCACCTTCTGGCAGAGGGGCCGGAGCGCGGCCAGTTTATCGAGGAACTCTTTCTTGTGCTTCTCCTGCGTCTCTTCGTTGGCCAGATCGGGCAGCGAGAGCACCTCGCGGATGGGCAGTTCCCCGCTTTCCACCTGCTCGCCGAGCCGGTAAAGTTCGCGGATCACCAGCGGGCAGCGCGACAAGGCCTTGCGCACCTTGTTCTGGCCGCGCTCGATGCGACGGGCGAGCTCGATCTCGCCCTCGCGCGTCAGCAGCGGCACCGACCCCATCTCGCGCAGGTACATGCGCACCGGGTCGGGGGTCTTGTCGTCCTCCTCAGCCGCCAGGTCCAGCTCGCCCAGCTCCTCTTCTTCGGGCAGCCTCTCGAGCTTGGGCTCTTCCAGGATTTCGACCCCTGCCCCGTCCAACTGCGCGAGCAGGTCTTCCAGTTCAGGCCCACCGGCAACGTCATCGGGCAACAGCTCGTTGACCTCGTCGTAGAGCACGTAGCCCTTCTCCCTGCCGGATTCCATGAGCTGTTTGAAGCGCCCGTCCCTGTCGTCGAGTGTCACGGGAACCCCTCCGCCAACCCGGCAGCAACGATCCAAGCTATTTTACAACACGTCAACGCCCAGGCAATTCAACCCCTGTCCAGGTGCGTCAACTCCTCAGTCAGGCGCAACGCCTCGGCCAGATCGCCCGCGCGCTCAGCCTCGCGGATCATGGCCCGCAGCCGTTTGCGCTGCGCCTCTTTCTCTGCCGCTCGCAGGCTCTGCACGCACGCCCATGCCTGCTCGCACGCCTGCGCCTGCTCGATGGACTCATCGGCCAGAACCAGCGAGGCCAACAACTCGCGATCGCTGTCCTCCAGCCGCGCTTCCAACTCGGCGTACCCCACCCGGCCCCCGCCCTCTTCCAGCGCCAGCAAAGCGCGCAAGATGCGGTGGGTGGCGAGGCGGTCCAGTTGCAGCATCTTCAGCTCCGGCGCCACCTCGCGACGGGCTTCCGCGCTGGCCAGCAGGCAGTTCAGCAGGATGCGCTCCACCGGCGGCGTTGCGCTCTTCGGCGGCTCCTGCATCGGCTGCCGCCTTTCCGCAGCCCGGCGGAAGTGCTCGAGCACCACGCCCGCTTCGATCCCCAAGTACGAGGCCAGCTCACTGGCCACCGCCGCCCGCTCCAGTTTGTCCGGCAGACGCTGGACTGCGGGTACCAGGAAGCGCAGCGCCGCCAGCCGCCCCTCGGTGGTCCCCAAATCCCAACGCTCCCGCGCGCGGTCCGCCAGCCAGTGAAAGTAACCCGGGGCCTTCCGCAGCCGCGCCCGGTAAGCCTCCGCCCCGCGCTGCCGCACGTACTCGTCGGGATCCAACACGTCATCTAGCGCCAGGATGCGGACCCGCATGCCCTCTTCCAGCAGAACCTGAATGGAGCGCTCAGCCGCGCTGGCGCCCGGGGCGTCGGGATCGAAGTTGACCACCACGTTCTCCGCATGCCGCCGCAGCGCGCGCACCTGCTGCTGCGTCAATGCCGTCCCGCAACTGGCCACCGCGTTGCGGACGCTCGCGCTCCACAATCCGATCACATCCATGTAGCCTTCGACCAGCACCGCCTGCTCCTGCTTGCGGATGGCCTCGCGCGCGCGGTGGAGATTGTAAAGCAGGCTGCTCTTGCGATAGATGGCCGTTTCCGGCGAGTTCAGGTACTTCGGCTCGTCGCCCGGTTCCAGGGCCCGCCCGGCAAAGGCCACGATCTTACCCGATTCGTTGTGAATGGGAAACATCAGGCGGCCCCGGAACCGGTCCAGGAAGCCGCCTTCCGGGCGCTTCAACACCAGCCCCGAGGCCTCCATCTCTTCCTCGCTGAAGCCCTCGCGGGCCAGCAGGCGCGCCAGTACGCTGCCGCTGCGGTCCGCGTAGCCCAGGCCGAACTCCTCGCGCAGCGACCGGTCCACGCCGCGGCGCTCCAGGTATTCGCTGGCCGCGGCCCCCGCAGTTTCCTCGAGCGCCCTGCGATAGGTTTGGGCCGCCAGCTCGTGCATGCGGTACAGCGCCGCGCGCAGCCTGGTTTCGGCATCCGTGTACTCGCGCCTGGGCAGCGGGATCCCGTAGCGTTCGGCCAGCAGCTTGACCGCCTCCCAGAACGTCATCCGCTCGATCTCCATCACGAAGCGAATGACGTCCCCGCCAATGCCGCAACCGAAGCACTTGAAAAACTGGTGAACGCCGTGGACCGAGAACGAGGGAGTTCTTTCGCTGTGGAAGGGACACAGGCCCACCCATCGCTGCCCGCTGCCGGCGCGCTTCAGGCGCACGTACTGCCCAACGACGGCCACGATGTCCACCGTGGATTTCAGTTGCTCGATGAAGTCCACCGCGCCTGCTGATTATTATGGCGAGGCACAAAAGAAAACGGGAACGCGCGTCCCGGCGCCGCCCGCTCGGTTCACTCCAGCTCGAGCAGGGCCCATCCCGGCAACGTGGCGGGCTGGTTGTCCACAAAGACGATGCGACGCGTCTTGGGGAACGGCAACCCGGCATGCAGCGCGCGGGCGTACAGCGGCGATTGACCGAGCGCCCGGCGATAAGCTTCCGAACCGGTCTCTAGAAAGCCGGTCTTGGCCAGCAGGCCGCTGCCCCAGCCGATCGAGAGCAGGCACGCCTTGCGCCCGTGGGAAGGCAAGTAGCCAGCGATGCGGTCCAGGTTCCGCAGCAGCAGCGGCAGGCCTGCCATGCGCGCATACTCGCGGTGCACCTCGAGCAGGCGCGCCGCGTACTCGTTGGCCGCGCGCAGGATCGCCCCCGTATCCAGCGGCTGCTTCCATCCCAGGGCCTCGCGCACGCCGGGTTGGTTCAGGTAAGCATTCTCCTTCCACTCGCCTTCGAACACCGTGCCTGGCACAGCCATCTCGGCGAACAGCGGCGTGCTCTCCTCGACGCGCCGCGCCTCGACTGCGCCACGCGGCGCCTGCTTCCAGCCCAACTCGAACTGTCCTCCCGGCCGCGGCTGCAAGGTCGCCACGCGCAGCAGGTAAATCCGGAGAGCCGAAACCGGCACGGGACGCGAGTCCGAGACTCGCACCGCGCGCATCACGCTTGCGCCCGAGGGACCCAGCGCCTCCTGCTCGACCGTTTCGCCCGGCCGCCGCGCCATGCGCTCGGAATCGAGCGCCCCCAACTTCGCGGGCATGCTCTCTTTCCAGGCCGCGAACAACATGCCCGTGCGCACCGCACCCTTGAGAGCGCTGCCCGGCAAGTAGGGACCGTCCGGGCCGGCCACGAACACCGGGATTTGCAAGCTCTCGCCTTTGGCCCTCTCCCAGTAAGCCGCCGCGCTGGGGTGATCGAAAGGAACGCGGCGGTCGGCGAAGTTCTGCGCGAACCCACCCCAGGAGGCGAAGTCCAGCTTCTCCGCCCGGCGAAGCTGCGCCAGGTAGCCCTCGAGCCGCGGCCCCTTGGCCAGCAGGCGGAAGATGCGGCGCTGGTCGAGCACGTTCACCTGATTGCGCCACACCATGTAATCCACGGGCGACAGCTTCTGCCCGTTGCCCACCAGCACCGGGCTCAAGCATGTCAAGCGGTACTTCATGCGCCCCCCGACGTTCGTTCAGCCGAAGACCGCTCGGCGGGCGATCCCGAAATGCAAAGCGCCAGCGGCATGCCGTAGCGGAAGACCGGGTGCGGGAAACCCTCCGGCGCCACATCGCGGCAGGCCCCGCGCAGAGGACCGGTGGCATGCAGCACCGAACCTTCGCTGACCATGCGGAGGAACTTCTTGGGCATTCCCCAGCCTTGCGGGCTCTCCACGCGGCCGCCCCGCACCACCAGCGTGTAACGCGAGCGCGTCCACTCGATCGCTTCCGGATCGGCGGGCACGAACAGCGAAAGCAACCAGTAGGCGCCTGCCTGGCCCGGGCCGGGTTCCGGCAAGGGCGCTGTCAACAGCGTGTCGGGCCACTCGATCTCGATGAATTCCGGCGGCAGCGAATGCCCCCAGCCTTGCTTGCGTTCGCCGCCCAGGCCGCTGTCGGCCAGCAGTTGCAAGGCCCCGCGCAGCGGCTGGTTCCACTGGGCCCACGCCTCCTCGTCGCGGAAAACCGCCAGCGCCCAGAAGCCGCCACCGTCGGCGAATTCCAAGCAGGCCGTCTCGTAAGGAACCGCCTGCCCGCTCAGCCGGTCCACCGCCGCCCGCCATCGCCGCGCAGGCCGGAATGGGCCAGGCGCGGGGAAGTTCATGTCGGCGGGCAGCAGGCACGCGCTGGGACCGTCCAGCCGCCACGCCTCGTCGCTGGGGGCCTGCTCGGAAAGCAACTCGTTGACCAGCGAAAGCGGCACGAACCTGGCGCCCTCCCAGCGCAAGCGCGGTGACGGCGGCGGCGGCCACAGGCTAGCCGGAGGAACCACCAGATGCACCTCGTCGAGGTAAGGAAAGCAGGAGCTGATGACTAGCGCCGGATCCCCTTGCGCCAACACGGTAGCCTGGAGCCATTCTTCCAGCCGCCCGAGCCGCGCCATGGCCTGCGTGAGCGCCGAATACAGCGCGTCGCTGTGCAGCAACGACTTCACGCCATCGCGCGCGCCATCGTCCGGCCCGATGCGCCAGGGGCCGGAAGGTCGGAAGCGGAAGACCAGACCGGGCTGCATGTTCAGGGCGCCAGGCGCGCGCTCAGATCGTGGCTGATGGCCAGGGCCTGCAAGGCGGCCGAGTCGGCTTTGGAAATCAGTTCCACTTCGGGACCGCCCGCGCTGTAGTAGTTCCGGTTGCGCCACACCAGCCTCAGGTTGGCGAAGCGCACCCGCCCCCTACCGCGCGATCCCCCTCCGCCCAGCGAGTCGTCTTCCAGCAGGCGCATG
>JBMFPL010000208.1:0-6465 GCA_049969115.1 Bryobacteraceae bacterium
CCGGGTAGCCTTACCTCAGGGAGCCCCATCGCGCCCAGCAGCACGGCATCCGCCTGCCGCGCCGCCTCGAGCGTGGCCTTCGGCAGGGCCTGGCCGGTGCGCAGATACTCGCCGGCGCCCGCCGGATATTCGACCGGCTCTAAGCAGATCCCGTCCAGCCGCTGCTCTACCGCGCGCAGGACCTTCAGCGCTTCGCGGGTGACTTCCGGCCCGGCCCCGTCGCCGGGCAAAACGGCGATGTGAAAGACCTTCATGAGCATGCCATGCTAGCGCGCCGGGGGCCGGAGGCGGATGATCCAGGCCTCCTCCCTATCGAAACGTTTTTTCAGTTTTATGTTTCCATTCTCCCGCGCGCAACCCACCGCCGCCCCATTCTCCAAGTCCTCCCCGCGCCACTCGCCCGGCCCTGGTCGAACCACGATCTCGGCCTCCCCCGCCTGCGTCCCGTGATGGAACGCCGCCAGCAGCCGTTCCTCGCCCGCCTCCATCATGCGCACTTCCAGTGGCAGGCCCCGCACTTGCACCGGCCGGCTTACATCTGCCCAGTCCAGCAAGGCGGCGAAAAACCGCGCCAGTCCCGGCGCCTGTTTCTGCTCGTAGGCCGCGCCCAGAAGCGACCCCAGAGCCAGCGTCTTGCCCTTACCGTAGCGCGATTCCACCGCCGCAGGCGCGCGGGAAGCGAACCGCGCCACCACCCTCGCGGCCTCCCCATGGGGCACGAGGCTCTCCTCATAGAGCCGGCCCGCGAGCCTCTCGCCGGGCGCCAAACCAGGGAAGTCTTTGGCCTCCCAGATCAGCTCGGTCCACAGGCTTGCGACGCTTTGCACCATCGCCTCGCGGCAGCCGAACACGCGGTCGAGTCCCAGGCCGGGAATCGTCTCCGCGGCGCGCCCGCGCTCGTTGTTCCATGCCAGGCGCGCCTCCGCCACCAGCGCGCCTCCTTCCCGCAGGTAAGCCTCCAGCGCCCGCGCTGCCGCCTCGGTCAGCATCAGCGGGTAAGGGAAGTAAATCAGCTTGTACTGCCGCGCCCGCTGCGCCAGTTCATCCACGTGGATGAAATCCACGGGGACGTTGGAAGGGAACCAGGCACGGTAGACGCCCAGCATGGAATTGCGTTCGATGCCCGCTACCTCGCTTTGCGGTCCCACCGTCACCACGCGCTGCCTGCCGCCCACCATGTACGCGAGGGGGTTGTAAACGATGGCCACTTCGGCTCGCAGCGGCCTCGCACCCAGCAGCAGCCTCTGGTGACGGCTCACCGTGCGCGCGATCTCTCCCGCCGCGCGCGCCCGGTCGGTGACGGCGCCGTTCAGCTCGATCAATCCGAAACCGCCCGATTCGTACCCGCTGCTCATCGGGTACCACGCGTAGTAGTTGATCGCCCTGGCGCCTCGCACCAGCGCGCTCCACGTCCAGATGCGCAGGTCCGCCGGCGTCACCCACGCGCTCACGTTCAAGCCCACCGTGCCGAAGCCCGCCTGCAATTCCCCCACCCAGAAGCCACGCCCGCCCCCGCTCGACCGCGCGAAATCGAGCAGTGCGCCGCGAAACGCCGCGTCGCGCCCCACCGGATAAGAGTGCTTGGGATAGAACGACGTGCCGTAGTAATCCACCTGGCGACTCATGATCCAGTCGTCCGGGCTCCCGTCGCCCGCCAGCGGCGACGTGAAAAGGTTGGGGGCTGCGGCATGGCTGGTGGCCACCCGGTCTGGGGCCACTCGCTTGACCGCCTCGTAGCGCTCACGCAGGTCCTGGCCCAGCTTGTCGGCGATGAACGCCCGCCAGTCAATGTAGTCCGTGTAGGAGAGAATCGTGCTCAGCCGGTTCGGCTCTACCTCATCCCAGCTCGCAAAGCGTCGGTACCAGGCGCGGTTGAGCTCTTCCAGCGTGCCGTATTTCTTCGCCAGCCAGGCGCGGAAGCGAGCCAGCGTGTGCGGACAGAAACAGAACTCGGCGTTGGGCAGCCAGGGCGCGCTCGCCCAGTTGACGATGTGCGGCTCGCTCCACAAGTCCCAGCCGTAAAAGGCCGGGTGCCGCCTGATTCGGTGGGCCAGCGCGGAATAGAAGGCCAGGGCCGCCTTGCGCACCCCCGGATGATCCATGCAATAGCCCGGTGCTGTCTCCGGCTTGAGCACCTGGCCGTTGATGGCGACAAGGTGCGCATCCGTGAACTTGCGCCCCACCCACTCCGGGGCCGCGTCCATGTAAACCTGAACGATCACTTTGAGCCCTTGCTCGCGCGCCAGCTCGAGCACCGTTTCCACGGTTTCGAACCGGTAGCGGCCTGGCTCCGGCTCGCCGCTGGCCCAGTCTATCCAGCAACGGATGGCGTTGAAACCCAGTTCGCGGATTTGCCGCAGCTCCCGCCGCCACGCTGGCTTGCGCGCCAGCGGATCCGGCTCGAGCATCGGCGCGCGCGCCTTGCCCCCGCCGTACCAGACGGCCATGGGCAGAAAGTCGGGCGCGCCCGCAGCCCACGCGGCCAGCCACAGCGCCACCAGGGCCGTCACGCTCCCCTCCTGCCTGTCACTTGGCCTCCTCCGGCCCCAGATACTTTTTCAGCCAGGCGAAAAGCTCCTGGAAAAGATAACGGTTGTTTTCGCCCTTCAGAATCCAATGATTTTCGTCGGGGAAAACGACTAGCTTGCAGGGGATGCGCAGCCGCTGGAGCAGCTTGTACATCTCCAGCCCCTGCGAAATGGGCACGCGGAAATCGTGCTCGCCATGAGAAATGAACATGGGCGTGCGGAAATTCCGCGCGTAGCGGAATGGGTTCTGATCCTGCCAAGCCGGTCCTCCTTCCCATACCGGCACACCGAAACGCCGCTCCCAGAAGTAGCCGCCGTCGGTGGTGCCCCACATGGACTCGTTGTTGGTCAGCCCGGCATGGTTGAACAGCGTGCGGTAGCGCGTGGTGGTTGCTTCCATCCAGTTAGCAAGGTATCCGCCGTAGCTGGCTCCGCCCGCCGCCTGCCGCTGTGCGTCAATGAACGGGAAGCGGCGGATGGCCTCGTCGGCCGCCTGGTTGATCTCGATCGCCGGTCCGCGCAGTGGGTCCCGGTTGATGGCCTCCGCGAAGTCCTCGCCGAAGCCGGCGGAACCGCTGTAGTTGGTCATGAGCACCACGTAGCCCGGCGACGCCAGGTAGTGAAAGTTCCAGCGCAGGAAGAACTGGTCTTTCCACATGTTGTGCGGTCCGCCGTGCATGAACACCAGAAGTGGGTATTTCTTGTGCTCGTCAAAGGCCGGCGGCAGCACGATCATGTTGTGAATTTGCCGCCCGGTGGAGGCCTTGAACCAGAAGTGCCGGGGCGGCTGCCAGTCAATGAGCGAGGCCCGCTCGGTGGTGAACGATGTCAGCGCGCGGTGCTTGCCGGCCGCCGCATCCACCCGCACCACCTCCGGCGGCTGCGTCATGCTGGTGAAGTTCGCTATCAGAATAGGCTCCGACGCTTTCTCCGGGATGACGAGATTGGAATAGCAACCGGAGGTGACCTCGAAGGCCAGGCGGGTCTGGCCGCCACCGGCGGGCATGACGAAGATCTTGTCGTGGCCCGCCTCTTCCGCGGTCAGATATACGGTGCGGCCATCAGGCGTGAACGCGTAACTGTCCACCGAGCGGTCGAAGGACGGGCTCAGCAGCCGCGGCTGTCCCTGGGGCGGCCAGGGCAGCATGGCCAGCCGGCTCAGGCTGTACAGCCGCCTGGGATCGCGCCTTCTGTGCAGCATGTAAAGCGCACGCCCGTCCGGAGAGAACGCGGGCTGCGAGTAACTGTCGCGCCCCGAGGTCAACGCTTCCGGTTCCCCGCCCGAGGCCGGGATCCGGTAGATATGCAGGCTCGAGAAATCGTATGCCTCCACGTTACGGTTTGTCGTGGCTACGAACACGATGCTCTGGCCGTCGGGCGCCCAGATGGCTTGCAGGTTCTCGTCCCCGCTCAAGCCGCTCGAGCTGCCGCCGAATCCCGGGGCCGAGGCGAGCTTCGTCCCCGCCAGCAGATCGCGCGCCTTCTCGGCCGGCTCCAGACCCTGCACGAAAATGTGCGGGCGACGGTCGTCCAGCCAGCGGTCCCAGCGGCGGATAGGGAAGCTTTCGTAGACCCGGGCGTTGTACTTGCGCTGCCTGCGCTCTTCCAGAATCTTCTTGTTGGCCTCGTCATCGGAAGCCCCGGGGAACACGCTGCTTTGGAACAGCAGCGCCCGCCCGTCCGGCCTCCACTGCGGCGCGAAAGCGTCTGTGGAAAGCGAGGTCACGCGCACCGCCTCGCCGCCATCCAGCGACAGCACGTAGACCTGCGCCGCGTCGTCGCCCTCCCGGCGCGCGACGAACGCGATGCGTCGGGAGTCCGGCGACCACGCCACGTCGCTTTCCGGCCCTCGCGTGAAGGTCAGCCGCCGCGGCGGAGCGCTCCCGTCGGCGGGCACGATCCACAAATCCGAGACCTGCTTGCTCTCGTCGTAGGATGGCTCGGTCACCGAGACCACCACCCACTTGCCGTCCGGGCTCACCGCCGGCGCGCCCACTCGCGGCATCAACCACACGTCTTCGTGCGTGATAGGCGATTTGCGGGCCCATAACCCGGCCGCCAGCAACACCGTCAACGCGCAACTGCTTCGCATCATGGCTGGGAGTATAGCAGAGCCGCCCCCGCCGCTCGCTGGTCCGTGATACTGAGCCCGCAACAGGATTCCGCTTGAGTGCGGGACCGACGTCGCTCGCCGTCTCCGGCCACCGGGGCTAAAATAAGAAACAGGGTTGCTCAGGGAGGGCGTCATGATGGAAATCCCGCCTGACCACCCTTTGCGTCGGCTGTTCCGCGAACTCGTCGTGCGCCGCTTCTACGGCGACGCTCAGGTGCGCGATGCTGACGTCGCCCGTTACGTCTCCGACCTGCTGGTCGAGTTCGCCCACGTGCGCAACCTTTACAAGATCCGCGACTCGCGGGGCCGCCCGCTGGAAGACGTCGCCCTGATGCTCATCGAATCCAATCCCCTGCTCGAGGGCCGATCCTTCGATCGCGAGCGCGAGGTCCGCAAGCACATCGGCGACTACACGCTGTTCTTCACCGGCCTGTTTCCCGAGTACGTCGCCTCGCTGCCCCGCCGCCGGCGCGTGGACGCCTTCGTGGATTACGTCAAGGCGGGCAAGGAGTCCTACCACATTGTCTCCTGCTTCGACCAGTTCGAGTATCGGGACGAGGCGCCCCTGTTCCGCCGTCTTTCCGATTGCTTCGAGCTCTGCGTCTTCGGGCTGAACCTGGTCAAGCAGGACCTGGACCGCATGCGCCAGGAGCAGTATCGTCGCTGGCAGGCCGCCCTGGGCGGTCCCGAATCGGCCGCGCCCCTGTTCTGAGCGGTCTGCTGCGGCGAGCGGCGCTGCCCGGGCGGCTCCTGACGCAGAGAGCGCGTGCGACTATGGTAGATTTTCGTGCATGAAGATCGCGAAGATCGTAGCGCTCGGTTGGTGCCTGCTCGCCTGCGCCGGTTGGTCCCAGGTCTTCACGTTCAGCCGCGAGCAGATGATCAGATACACCGCCAAGAATCCTTACGACCGCTTCCCGGACGGCCGCCCGAAAGTCCCCGACGAGTTACTCGAGCGCTTCCGCCAACTCACCTCGGAGGAGGTGTGGGCCGCCCTGCCCAGGCCCGACTACGCCAACCAGTACGAAGACGGCTGGCAGATACTGCATCCAGGCAAGAAACTGGTGGGCCGCGCCGTCACGGCCCAGTTCATGCCCTTCCGCGCCGACGTGGCCGAAGTGGCCGAGGCCGAAGGCAAAGCCCGCTTCGGCGGTCGCAGCCCCAATCAGCGCGTCATCGACCAGCTCCAGGCCGGCGACGTCATCGTCGTGGACCTGTTCGGTAAGGTCGAGGAGGGCACCTTCCTGGGCGATAACCTCGCTGTGTACATCCAGACGGTCACCGGGACCGGCCTGGTCGTGGACGGCGGCATCCGCGATCTGGAAGGAATCTTTCCCCTGGGCATGCCTGTTTACTACCGCGGTGCTCATCCAACCGGCATCCGCAATGTGATGCTCACTGGCTACAACATTCCCATCCGCATCGGCAAGGCTACGGTCATGCCCGGCGACGTGGTGTTCGCCGATCGCGAGGGCGTCTGGTTCATCCCGCCTCATCTGGTGGAAAAGGTGCTGGCCGTCGTTGAACGCAGCCGCATCCACGACGAGTGGACGCAGCAGAAGCTCCGCAGCGGCAAATACAAGTCAAGCGATATTTACTACACTCCCATTGACCCCGAGCTCAAGAAAGAATACGACGAGTATCTGAAGAGACGCCTGGAAGAGAGGAGGCAGGGCAAGCCATGAAGCGGCCCTCGCTTGCCGGCGAGTTGCTGGGGGAGTTCCTCGGAACCGCCGTCTTACTCGCCTTCGGCAATGGCGTCTGCGCCATGGTGGTGTTGTTCGGCATGGGAGCGCCCGGAGAGGTCGTTCACGGTGGCTGGAC
>JBMFPL010000209.1:0-6447 GCA_049969115.1 Bryobacteraceae bacterium
GCGGCAGTCTCGCCGTAACGCTGGCGGAGGAACTCGTTCCACTGGCGCTGGAGTTCGGCGCGGTATTCACCGGCCAGAACGTTGTCCAAGTTTCCCGTTTGCCAGTCGCGCGCCAGCGAGCTTTCGTTATTGATCTCCACCATGGCCAGCACGGGATCGCTGCGCAGCCCGAGCGCTTCCAGCAGCCGGAAAGCGTAATCGGCCTGCAACTGGACCATCCTGGGCCAGAAAATGTGCAGCGGCTTGCTCTGGCTGGGGAAGGCCGGGTGCTCGGGCACGCCGTCCACCGCGGGACGGAACTGGTAACCCACATGCAAGTTCACGTTGGCGTAAATGCCATTGGCCGCGAGCGCGTCGAGCAACGCCCGCAAACGCCGGATGGCGACTTGGTTGAGCGTGGGGTAGGGGCCGCGGGTCAGCGTGCTGCCGGCGTTTTCCGGGTTGGCGTCCGGCTGGGAGTCCATATGGTGGAGGCGCACGAGGTTGACGCCCAGCCGTCGCAGCCTTTCGGCCAGGCGAACCGCATCGCCGGGCTCCGGGAAATTGGCCCCGAAGCAAAGGTTGAGACCGAAAAAGCGCAGGCGCTCGTCGTCGGCGGTGCCGGGCGCCAAGTCAGGGCCGACACGCCAGAAATGGCCATCCCGGGCGAAGACGCGATCGGCGGGCTCCAGCGGGTGGTTGAGACGACTGAAGTCGGGGGCGCCCGACAAGCCGTCCTGATCCACCGAAAAGGTGTAGTAGCGCGGCTGGCCGCACAACCAGGCGGGCCAGCACAACACCAGGAGCGATGCTGCCGGGAGCCGCACGGATTCCATTATGCCTCGCCGCGGTGACGCTCATGCGGCCGCGCCAGCGCCCGTTCGCTGCGCGAAGCGGCGGGCTTGGGCCGGGATTGTCGCCTTTCAGGCCCTGAATGTTCGTTAGCCGGCGGCCGCCGTGTAAGATGATTGAGAGAGCCGAGAGGGCCGCTCGCGTGGCTGGGGACTGGGCACCCGACGCGAGGCCGAGGCCGTGTGCACGGAGCGGAACGGACGATGGGAATCAACATCGGCTTGGACATCGGCGCCATCAGCCTGAAACTGGCCGCGCTGGGCGATGCCGAGGACCGCGGCGTGCTCGAGGCGTTGTGCGCTGCGCGGCCCGGTTTTCGCTTGCTGGAGTGGCCTTCGCCGGCCGAATCGCGCCCGCTGGTGATTTCCGAATACCGGCGCATCGGCGGCAGCCCGATCCAGGCGGCCTACGATCTGTTGCAGGAATTCTACGAGCTGGTGCCCGAGACCCGCATTGAAGGCCTGCGCGTCACCGGCTCGGGCAGCCGGACCATCGCGCGCATTCTGGGCATTTACTTTGAAAATGAGTTCAAGGCCATCGCCCGCATGGTGAGCGCCTTTTATCCCGAGGTGCGCACCATCTTCGAGCTGGGCGGAGAGAGCGCCAAGTTCATCCGGCTGGAACCGCAACCTGAGACCGGGCGGCTGGGCATCGTGGATTACGACCGCGGCGGCGAGTGCGCCGCGGGCACCGGCTCCTTTCTTGACCAGCAGGCATCGCGGCTCAACTACTCAGTGGAGGAAATCGGCCAGGTGGCCTGCACCGCCGGATGCGCCGCCCGCATCGCCGGGCGCTGTTCGGTCTTCGCCAAGTCCGACATGATCCACGCCCAGCAGAAGGGCTACAAACCCGAGGAAATCCTGCGCGGGCTGTGCGATGCGGTGGCGCGCAACTTCAAGGCCGCGGTGGTCAAGGGCCGCAAGGTGGTCCCGCCAGTGGCGCTGATCGGCGCGGTCTCGCAGAACGTCGCCATCACGCGCGCCCTGCGCGAGGTTTTCCATCTGGGCCAGAGCGATCTGTTTGTGCCCGAGCTCTATGCCTGGTGTGGCGCCATCGGCACCGCCATGCTGGAAGCGGAAGAAACGCGCAAGCGCTCCTTTGCCGAGATTCACCGCCTGGCGCAGCACGAAGCCGAGACGCAGCCCCATGACACGCGCCCGCTCTCGATGGAGAACGTGGTGCTGTTGCGCGACCGCGTCCTGCCCTACACGCCGCCGCCGGGTGACGGTCCCATTCCGGCTTACCTGGGCATTGACATCGGCTCGGTGTCCACCAACGTGGTGGCGATTGACGAGAGCGGCGCACTGATTCACGAAGTCTACCTGCGCACGGCGGGGCGGCCGATCGAAGCCGTGCAGCAGGGCCTGGCCGAGGTGGATCGCCTCTGGGGCCGCCGGCTGAAGATCCTGGGCGTGGGCACCACCGGCTCGGGGCGGGAACTGATCGCCGAGGTGGTGGGCGCCGACGTGGTCAACGACGAGATCACGGCTCACAAGACCGGCGCCTTGCACGTGGCCGAGACGCTGGGGCTGCCGCCCGTGGACACCATCTTCGAGATCGGCGGGCAGGATTCCAAGTTCATCTCCATCGAAAACGGCGTGGTAGTGGACTTCGCCATGAACGAGGCCTGCGCCGCGGGCACCGGCTCGTTCCTGGAAGAACAGGCCGAGAAGCTGGGCATCTCGATCAAGGGAGAGTTCGCCCGGCTGGCCCTTTCGGCACCCGCGCCCACGCGGCTGGGCGAGCGCTGCACGGTGTTCATGGAGCGTGACGTCACCAGTTGGCTGCACCGGGGAGAAAGCGTTCCCAACATCGTGGCCGGCCTGGCTTACTCGATCGCGCTCAACTATCTCAACCGCGTGGTGCGGGGCCGCAAGATCGGCAACGTGATCTACTTCCAGGGAGGCACCGCTTACAACGACGCGGTGGCCGCGGCATTCGCCTGTTTGTTGGGCAAGACCATCCACGTGCCGCCCCACAACGGCGTCATCGGCGCCATCGGCATGGCCCTGATCGCACGGCAGTGGCACCGGGCCACCGGCGCCGCCACACGTTTCCGCGGCTACGACCTCAGCCGCTTGAAGATGACCACCCGCGACTTCGTCTGCCAGGCCTGTTCGAACTTGTGCGAGATGAAGGAGTTCACCATCGAGGGCCAGAAGAGTTACTGGGGCGACAAGTGCTCGGACCGCTTCCGCAAGCCCTCGGCGACGGGCCGCAAGCCGGTTATCGAGGACCTGTTCGCCTACCGCGACAAGGTGATCGAAGAGATCACCGGCCGCTCCTGGAACGCCGTGCAGCGTCCTTCGGGCGACAAGATCGTGGTCGGGCTGCCGCGGGCCATGGCCATGTTGGACCAGTATCCCTTCTGGCACCGCTACTTCACCGAAGTGGGCCTGGAACCCGTCCTCTCGCCGCCCACCGACCCGAGAATCGCCGCGGCAGGCGTGGAGATGGCAATCGCGCAGCCCTGCTACCCCATCCAGATTGCGCACGGCCACGTGCAGGCCCTGCTCGATATGGGCGTGGACTACGTGCTGCTGCTCAACCTGCTGGATGCGGAATCCAATCCCGATTACCCGTGCATCGCCCATTACTGCCCCTGGAACCAGACCCTGCCCTGGGTGATCCAGTCCAACCCGCAACTGGAGCCGCACCGGCACAAGTTCCTCATCCCCACCCTGCATTTTCAGCTCGGGCGCGACTATATCAAGCGGGCCATGGCCGAGTGCGTGCGGAAGCTGGGCGTGAGCCGCCGGGCCAGCGACCGCGCCGTGGACGCCGCCTATTCGGCGCAACGCGAGTTCCAGCAGCGGCTGCTCGATGCCGGCCGCCTGGCCCTGAGAATGCTTGTCGAAACCGGCGAACCGGGCATCATTGTCGTCGGACGTTCGTACAACATTTACGACCGCAACGTCAACTGCGACGTCCCGCGCAAGCTTCGTCACCGCTACGGGGCCAACGTAATTCCCATTGATTTCCTGGTGACGGGAAGGGAATTCGTCGGCGACCTGCACCCGAACATGTACTGGACCTCCGGCCAGAAGATCCTGGCGGCGGCGCGGCTGGCGCGCGAGCATCCCAACCTGCACGTCATCTACATCTCCAATTTCAAGTGCGGGCCTGATTCCTACATCAAGCACTTCACCCGCGACGCGGCCAGCTCGCCCTATCTGGTGCTCCAGTTCGACGGGCACGGCAACGACGCGGGCTACATGACGCGTTGCGAAGCCTATCTGGACAGCAAGGGGATCCTGCGATGCTACAAACCAGCGCCGAAGCCATCGCTGGCGGCGACGACCGTGCAGTGAGCGTTGCCGGCGGCGCCGAGCGCGTACCCAAGGGCCTGCGCGGCAAGCGGATCTACATCCCTCCCATGGCCTACGGCAGCGGGAAGGCCTTTGCCGCCGTCTTCCGCGCGCTGGGGCTGGAGGCCGACATCACGCCGCCCTCGGATCACCTTACGCGCGAGCTGGGCTCGCGCTATACCTCGGGCGACGAGTGTTACCCGGCCAAGGTCACGGTGGGCGATTTCATGAAGCTGCTCCAGCAGCCAGGCGTGGACCCAGCGCGCGTGGTACTATTCATGCCCACCGCCGACGGTCCCTGCCGCTTCGGCCAGTACGCGCCTTACTTGCAACGGTTACTGGCGGCCGCCGGCTTCCCCGAGACCGAAGTTCTTTCGCCCACCTCGGCCAACGCCTACGCGGGGTTGGGCCAACTGGCCCGCCCCTTCATCCGCACGGGCTGGCGGGCGCTGCTGGCCGCCGACATCCTGCAAAAACTGTTGCTTATGTACCGGCCGCACGAAGTCGTGCCTGGCCAGACCGAAGCGGTCTACGAGGAGTCGCTCGACGATCTCTGCCGCACCATCGAACAGTCGCCGCTCGATCCCCCGCGCCAGTTGCGCGCCATCCGCGATTCGCTGGTGCGCGCCCGCGACCGCTTCCGCGCGCTGCCCATTCGCCGCGATCCCTCCACGCCCCTGATCGGGATCGTGGGAGAAATCTTCTGCCGGCTGCACACCTTCTCCAACGAGAACTTGGTGGCGCGGCTGGAAAGCTACGGCGCTCAGGCCTGGCTTTCGGACATCACCGAGTGGGTCTGGTACACCAACGCCGAGCAGTTTCGCAAGTTGCGCCTCACCGGACGCTTGCTTTCCAGGGATGCGCTGTTCGCCTGGATCCGCAAATACATCCAGCACCGCGACGAGCGGGCGCTGCTGGAGCCTTTCCGCCAGGATTTCGCCGGCTACGAAGAACCTGACATCCACGAGGTGCTCGACTATGCCCGGCCTTACCTGCCCCCAGGCGGCGCCATGGGCGAAATGGTGCTCAACGTAGGCAAGGCGATTTACTTGGCGCACAAAGGGGTGGATGGCATCATTGACATCAGCCCCTTCACCTGCATGAACGGCATCGTCAGCGAGGCCATTTACCCGCGCATCAGCCGCGATCTGGGTGGCATCCCGATCCGCAACTTCTACTTCGATGGCACTCAGTCGGATCTGGACCGCGACCTGGGCGTGTATCTGGAGCTGGCGCGCAGCTACCAGCGCCGCAAGCGCTTCCCGCGCCCTGCGACCCGCTGAATCTCCGCGAGCACGGGCCCTCGCTGCTTACGTCTGGAGCCCGCCGGGCGCCGCCCCTCGCACCGGGCGGGCAGTATCATGGGATGCAACATGCGAGTTGCAATTCTGCTGCTTGCTTGGCTGGCCGCCGCGCAAACTCCCGACCGCACGCCGTTGCCCGACGAGTGGGGCTACCGCCCCGCTCACGGGGCTATCGTCCCGCTCGACCCGCCCTCACTGAGCTGGGTCCACGAGAAGGATGCCGCCTCTTACGAACTCCAGTGGGCGCGCAACCCCGATTTCCAGGGAGCCACCAGCGTGACGGGCATTCCCTGGAGCGTCTACACGCATCACAGCCCGCTCGGCCCCGGGCGCTACTGGTGGCGGTACCGGATCGTTGGCAAGGACGGCCGGGCGTCGCCATGGAGTCGCGCGCGTTCCTTCACCGTGCCTCAGGGTGCTGTTGCCTTCCCGCAGCCCGCCCTGGAAGAGCTCAAGCGCCGCGTGCCCCGCGATCACCCGCGCCTGTTCGTGCGTCCCGAAGACCTGCCGCGATTGCGCGAGTGGACCCGCGGGGGAGGGCACCAGGCATGGCAGAAACTGATCGAACGAGCCGAGCAACTGCGCTCGGCCGATCCGACGCCCGAGCCCTCGGTCCGCGCCAGCGCCAGCGATCCCGCCACGCGCCAGTACTGGTGGTCCAACCGCGAGCAGACCATCCGCGCCTGCCAGGAGGCCGAGATCCTGTCCTTCGCGTGGTTGCTCACGCGCGACGCCCGCTACGGCGAGGCCGCGCGGCGCTTCACCCTGAAGCTGGCTGAGTGGGATCCGGACGGCCCCACCAATTTCAACCTGAATTGCGAGGCGGCCAAGCCGATGCTCTTCCGCCCCGCCCGCGCTTACAATTGGGCCTGGGACATGTTCAGTGACGCGGACCGGGCGACCATCCGGGCCGCCATGCGGCGGCGCGTGCTGGACGCTTGGGAAAGCGGCGAAGTGCAGCGGGGCGTGGGCCACCTGCACCGGCCTTACAACAGCCACGGCAA
>JBMFPL010000210.1:0-6430 GCA_049969115.1 Bryobacteraceae bacterium
GGTGCAGGGCCGAAGCGGAACTCGATGCTCTCGAACGCGCCCGTGGCGGCTAGCCGGTCGCGGGCGGCTTCGAAGTCCCTGGGGGTTGCGATCTGGCCCGTCCGCAGACCGGCTACGGCCAGGATCTGTTGTTCGGAGTAATTTTTGTTGCCGGAGATCCGAATGCTCGCGATGGGCCAGGCTTCGGGCGCACGCGACTGTGTGGCGTGCGGTTGCGGCGCGGTTTTCCCTTGAGGCGAGCCGAGCGTTGCGGCCACCAGCAAAAGCGAGGCAACCATCGTTCCTACAAGCCAGTATCGCGCGACGGGCTGCTGGCTGGGGCTGTTAAAATGACTTTTCGGATCCCTCCAAATCGGCACGCCGGGAACGGCCGCGCCGGGCCGGGGGGTGGAAAGCAATCCATGAGTAACATTGTCGTGCTGGGTGCGCAGTGGGGCGACGAAGGAAAGGGCAAAGTCGTTGACCTGTTCGCACGCGCCTTCGATATCGTCATCCGCTACCAGGGTGGGCACAACGCCGGCCACACCGTGCGGGTCGGTGACCGCCAGTTCATCCTCAAACTGGTGCCCAGCGGGATCCTTTGCGGCAAGCAGGCGGTGATCGGCAATGGGCTGGTGATTGACCCGGCCGCGCTGCTCGAGGAGATCGAAGCGCTGGAGGCGGCGGGCATCGAGGTTCGCGGCCGGCTGTTCATCAGCAACCGCGCCCACGTCATCTTCCCCTTCCATCGCATGCTGGAGCGGATCAGCGAAGCGCGTCCCGGCCGGCTGGCCATCGGCACGACCTCACGCGGCATCGGTCCCTGTTACGAGGACAAGGTGGGGCGGCGCGGAATCCGCATGGCCGACCTGCTCGACCGCGACAATTTCCGGCAGCTTTACGACGCGCTGGCCGAAGACAAGGAGGTGATGCGGGCGGCTTTCCGCATCGGCGACCCCATCGATTTCGCGGCTATCCGCGCCCAGTACGAAGAGTACGGCGAGCGCCTGCGGCCCATGGTGTGCGACACGGCGAAGTTGCTGCACGAAGCCATCCGCGCCGGGCGGCGGCTGCTGTTCGAGGGCGCCCAGGGGACTATGCTGGACATTGACCACGGCACTTACCCCTTCGTGACTTCCTCGAGCGCATGTGCCGGCGGCGCGCCCATCGGCGCCGGCGTGTCCCCCAAAGCGATTCACGCCGTAGTCGGCGTGGCCAAAGCCTACCTGACGCGCGTGGGCAGCGGCCCGTTTCCTACAGAGGCGCTGGACGAGCGGGGAGAAGCTTTGCGGCGAGTGGGCGTGGAGTTTGGCGCCGTCACCGGTCGCCCGCGCCGCTGCGGTTGGTTCGACGTACCGCTGCTCCGCTACACGGCGATGATTAACGGCTTCGACAGCCTGGTCATCACCAAGCTCGACGTGCTCGACCAGTTCGACCAGATCCCGGTCTGCGTGGGCTACAAGCTCGATGGCCGGATGATTGACGAAATGCCGGCCACGCATCGCGCTATGAGCGTGGTCGAGCCAGTTTACGAACTATTGCCCGGCTGGCGCAGTTCGACCGCGGGCCTGACCCGTTACGAAGACCTGCCGCCCAGGGCGTTCGACTATCTGCGGTTTCTGGAAGAGCGGGTCGGCGTGGAGATTGGCTGCATTTCGACCGGCCCCGAGCGCGAGCAGACCATCTGGCGGCCGGGTTGCAAACTGATCCGCCTGCTGGAGGGCTGAGCGACTCGCTCTGCCCCGTCCATCCCTGTGATCTGCGGACGCGACCTGCGCCCCGGCCATAGTTGCCAGGCAGATGCGCCGCGCCGGTGCTAGCATAGAACTTCTCGCCAGGAGGCAATGCCATGCTTCGCAGGGAATTCCTGAAAGCCGGGGCGGGAGCGGTCCTCGGTGGCATCGCGAGCGCGGCGCCCCGGCCGAACATCCTTTTCATCGCCGCTGACGACCTGGGATACGGCGAGCTCGGCGCGCAAGGCTCGCGCGAGATCCCGAGTCCCAACATAGACTCGATCGCTGCCGCCGGCATCCGCTTCACCGACGGCTACGTTTCCTGCCCCGTATGCAGCCCCACACGCGCCGGGTGGATGACGGGGCGTTATCAGCAGCGCTTCGGCCACGAGTTCAACCCGGGACCGGCGGACCGCGCCGATCCTGCCTTCGGATTGCCCTTGAGCGAGACCACGCTGGCGGATCACCTGAAGAAGGCGGGCTACGCCACGGGCCTGGTCGGCAAGTGGCATCTAGGTTACCGTCCCGAGTTCCACCCATTGCAGCGTGGCTTTGACGAGTTCTTCGGCTTTCTGGCAGGAGCTCACCCATACTTGCCCACACGCAGGGCGGAGCCGATTCTTCGCGGGACTTCTCCCGTGGAGGAGAAGGAGTACCTCACCGACGCGTTTGCCCGCGAGGCGGTATCTTTCATCGAGCGTCACAGTCGCCAGCCGTTCTTCCTGTACCTTTCTTTCAACGCCGTGCACGCGCCGCTCCAGGCTACCGAAAAGTATCTCGTTCGGTTCTCCCACATCGCGGACGAGCGCCGCAGGACCTTCGCCGCGATGCTCTCGGCGATGGACGACGCCGTCGGGCGCGTGCTGGCTGCCTTGCGGACTCACAAGCTCGAAGAGGATACGCTGATCATCTTCATCAGTGACAACGGCGGTCCCACGCGGACCACCACCTCGCGCAACGGCCCGTTGCGGGGATACAAAGGACAGGTCTGGGAAGGCGGCATTCGCGTCCCGTTCTTCGTCCAATGGAAGCGGCAATTGCCGCAAGGCAAGGTCTACGGGCGGCCGGTGATCGCGCTGGACATCGTACCCACGGCGCTGGCGGCAGCCGGGCAGCCATTGCCCGCGGGCCTGGACGGCCTCAACCTGCTGCCCTACCTGGCGGGCGAGCGCGAGGATGCGCCTCATGCGGCCCTATACTGGCGCTACGGCCCGCAGGCCGCCATTCGCAAGGGAAACTGGAAAATGTTGCGGCTGGCGGACGGCGTACCGCATTTGTACAACCTCGCCGAGGACGTGGGCGAGAGCCGCGATCTGGCCTCTGCCCAGCCGGCGCGGTTGAAAGAGCTCACCGAGGATTGGGAGGCTTGGAACCGGCAGCTCGCGCCGCCTCGCTGGCGCACTCCCGCGCAGCGCGCGAAGAAGGAAAAAGGGTTCGTGTGATGGCCGGAGCGCCTCAGCGGCCCAGGAAAGTTTCCAGCCGGTCTAGTTCGCGTTCGGCCGCGTCCAGATGGCGTTGGGCAGCCGCGGCGTCACCCTTGTTCAGTGCAGCTTCCGCTTGGTCCATGTAATACTCCATGCGCTTCCAGGCGGCGGCTACATCGCCGCGCAGCCCCAGGCCCATCGCCGCCTGCTGGCGTTGCAGGTTCTCCAGGCTGGAGTGGACGGCGCCCGCACGCGAAGCCAGCCTCACCATGTGGTCTTGCAGTTGCTGGAGCGCCCGGGAAGCGGCGGCCGGCGAGCGCTCGGCCGCCCTTGGAGGCGCCTCGCGCGCAGCAGGCGGCTGCTGTGAAACCGGTTCGCGACCGGATTCGGACGGCGGCCCGGCTACGGGCGCAGCGCCGGCCTCCGCCCTCTGGCGGGGCGTAACAGGCCTGGGCACGGGCGTCACCATGTCCGCGGAAACCATAGGCTGCCTCTCGGCTGGCCGGGCCTGGGTTTCCTGCGCCGGCTGCGCCCGAAGATGCTGCGCCTCTGGCTGAGCAGTTTGCTCTTGGGCAGCCTGGCCGGTGGAAGCGGTCCACTCCTGGGCGCTCTGGGGCGGTTGCGGCGGCTGCGCACTCTGTGCGCCGGTACGGAACCATCGGGGCAACTGCGTGGCCGCGAGGGCCAGAACGGCAAGCCCGATCACTGCGCCGAGCGCCATGTAGAGGCCACGGTGGGAGGGGGCGGCGGAGGGTGGCGGGGTCGGCATGACTGGCGGGGGTGGCGTTGAGGGCGCCACGGGCGATGTCGCCGGCTGGGGAGGAGGCGCGGTCTGGAATGCGGGGGGCGAGTGCGGTGGCGCCGCCGTTGCCGCGGCCTGCGGCGCGCCTTCCACCGTCGAGGTTGCGGTCAGCGGGGCCGCCGCGGCGCCCAGCGACTGGCCGGCTTGCTCCAAAGCGTTACGGAAAGCTTTGGCCGACTGGAACCGCTTCGCAGGGTCCTTCGCGATCGCGGTCATGATGATGTCGTTGATCAAGGGACCCAGCAGGGGATTGACCTGGACGGGCGGAACCACCTGCCCCTCCAGGTGCGCGGCCATAATGCTGAACTCGCTATCCCCCTTGAAGGGTCGCGTACCCGTCAGCACTTCGTAGAGGGCCACGCCCATCGAGTAAATGTCCGAACGCGGGTCCAGCGCGCCGCCTGTCACCTGTTCGGGCGACATATAGTACAGCGAACCGAGCGTGGTGCCGGTGCGGGTGAGCTGGCGGTCACCGGCGGGCTTGGCGATCCCGAAGTCCATCAGCTTCACCACGCCTTGCGGGGTGACCATGATGTTGGCCGGCTTGATGTCGCGGTGGACGATGCCTTTGGAATGCGCGTAATCCAAGGCATCCAGGGCCTGGCAGAAATAGTTGATGGCCTCGCCCATAGGGATGGGGCCTTGTTTGAGGCGCTCGTCAAGGCTCACGCCTTCGACCAGTTCCATCACCATCACGAGCTGGTTGCCGCTGCGGAAGGCGGTGTGTAGGGAGGCGATGTTGGGGTGGTCCAGGGTTGCCAGCACTTTGATTTCCCGCAGGAAGCGGTCGGCCAGCGCCGGATCGCCCTCCAGGTTCGGCAGCAGGACCTTCATGGCCTCCAGCCGCTCGGAAATCACGTTGCGGACCTTGTAGACCTTCCCCATCCCGCCTGTGCCCAGCACGCCGACGATTTCGTAATCTCCAACCCGATCGCCGATCTGGAAAGACACGGCTTCTCCGATTATGCACCCGGCTGGCGCAGAAGTGAACCCCCTTTTTGACCGCCGGCTATTCTGTCGGGCAAGCCTGGGTCTCCGAATGGCGCGGGCGATGCCCGATCGCCTTTGGGCTTGCCGGATCCTGCCTATTTGAAGCCGCCAGGATAACCGGTCTCCTCGAGCCGTCGTTTGAGTAGATCCCGCATCTTGGCCAGTAAGCCGGCCGCCGCCGGATCGCGCGCGAGGTTATGCATTTCGAGAGGATCGGATTCCAGGTTGTAAAGCTCTTCGTAAGGCAGTTCCCCACGCATGGGATATTCCGGATCGGTATTGCCTGTGTCCGGGTACCGGATGTACTTGTAACGTTGCGTGCGCACCCCGTACTGGGTGGGATCGAACGGGTAGGATTTTTCCCAGAAATACTCGTAAAGCCAGTCGCTGCGGCCCTCCCGGTCTTTGCCCTCCAAAACTGGCTTCCACGAGCGGCCTTGCATGTGGCGGGGGATCTCGACCCCGGCGAAATCGAGCAGCGTGGGCGCCAGGTCAATGTTGAGGATCATGGGGTCGAGTTTTGTTCCCGGCCTCGCCAGCGGCGGGTAACGCACCAAAAACGGCACGCGGATGGAATCCTCGTACATGGCGCGTTTGTCCTGCAAGCCGTGTTCGCCCTGGAAGTAACCGTTGTCGGAGGTGAAGATGATGACCGTGTGGTCCAGTTCGCGCATTCGCGCCAGAAAGTCGAGAATCTGGCCCAGGCCCTCGTCCACGGCCACTAGGCAGGCGGCAATGCGGCGCTGCCATTCGCTGTAAGTGCGGATCTTGAACTTGGGCAAAGCTTGCAGCAAGCCTTCCAGCCCGTGCCATGATTTGCGGCGCACGGCCAGATACGGCGGCCGGCCTTCGTAAGTGTCGTCCCAGGTCTTCGGCAGCGCGAACCATTCCTGATCGAACAGGCGGGCATGGTCGGGCCTCGGTTCCCAGGGCCCGTGCACCGCCTTGTGGCCGATGAAGAGGGCGAAGGGTTTGCCCGGATCGCGCTGTTTGAGAAATTCCAGCGCGAAGCGGTTGATATGATCCGTGATGTATCCTTCGGTGGGAACTTTCTTCCCGTTTACGGTGAAGGTATTGTTGAAGTAAACTCCCTGGCCCGGGAAACTGGCCCAGTAATCAAAGCCGTGGTCGCGCTCGAAAAAGCGAGGTATGTGGATTTTGCCTGTGTAAGCGGTCGTGTAACCCGCTTCGCGGAGCAGCTTGCCGATGGTGGGGATGCCCTCGCGCATCAGGCTAGTGTTGCGATTGTCGGTGACGCCCGTCTGGTGGGCGTAGAGCCCGGTCAGGTAGCAGGAGCGGCTGGGAGAACACAGGGAAATGGTGACGAAGGCGTTGCGGAACACCACGCCTTCGCGCACCAGACGGTCCATGTTGGGAGTGCGGAGCCAGGTCTGGCGGCCCAGCGCGGCCACGGCGTCCCAGCGCTGATCGTCAGTGTAGATGAAGACGAAGTTGGGCCGCTTGCGCGGCGCGGCTTTGAGCAGCAAGGGGACAGCGGCCTG
>JBMFPL010000211.1:0-6380 GCA_049969115.1 Bryobacteraceae bacterium
TTCGAAGTTTAGGGGGCCATCGAGCTGGAGGCTTGAGTCATGAGCTGCAAAATCACCCGCCGCCAACTGCTCAGCGGTTTGGCCGGCGCCTGCTTTTTGCCGGTCTGGCGTTCGGCTCCCTCGGCGCCCGTCTCAGTGGTGCGCTGCCGCAGCTACGGTGCAGAGCTGAAGGCGGCGATGGAGCGCCTGTTCGACCAGTTGGGCGGCCTTTCCCATCTGGTCCGCGGCAAGACCGTCGCCATCAAACTCAACCTGACCGGGAGCCCGAGCTACCGGCTCGGCCACCGTCCTTTGGGCATGGGGCAGTGGGTGCACCAGAACGTCGTGGGAATGACCGTCCACCTGCTGGGCCGGGCGGGCGCCAGAAGGATCCGCCTGCTCGAAAGCCCTTGGTCCACGGCCGAGCCGCTCGAGGAATACATGCTGGCGGCCAACTGGGAGCCACAGGAGCTGGCCACGGCCGCGCCGCGCGTCGAATTCGAGAACACCAACTGGCTGGGGCGCCACAAAGAGTACGTGCGTTTCCCGGTGCCCGGCGGAGGTTCCATTTATCCCGCATACGATCTCAGCCCTGCGTACCGCGACTGTGACGTTTTCATCTCGCTGGCCAAACTCAAGGAGCACGCCACCACTGGCGTCACGCTCTCGATGAAGAATTGCTTCGGCATCACGCCCTGCACCATCTATGGCGACGCTGCGCCCGAGGACGAGCCCGGCCAGTTCCCGCGCGGCGGCCGCACCATGTTTCACTCCGGCTACCGGCAGCCGCCGCGAAGCTGCCCGCAGGAAATTGACCCGCGCTCGCCCCGCGACGGAGGCTACCGCGTCCCGCGCATCGTGGCCGACCTGGTGGCCGCCCGCCCCATTGATCTGGCCATCGTTGACGGCATCGAGTCCATGGCAGGCGGCGAGGGCCCGTGGATTCGCCGGACCCGGCCGATTTCGCCCGGTTTGCTCATCGCCGGTCTCAATCCGGTTTGCACGGACGCCGTCGCAACGGCGCTCATGGGTTTCGATCCGATGGCCGAGCGCGGCACGCCCCCGTTCGAGCGCTGCGACAACACCATGCGCCTTGCCGAAGAACTGGGCATCGGCACGCGCGATCTCGCCCGCATCGAAGTGCGGGGCGCATCCATCGCCGAGGCCGCCTGCCGTTTCCGCAGTTAGTCCCATCCCCACGGCTCTCCCCCGCGCCGCACAGCGACGTCAACGCGCACTCAGCCGGCGATACTCGCAACCTTACCGCGGGACCTACCGGAACGTCCCATCCCTGTGCACTCAGTGCCCGAGCGGCCGGCCGTCTTGCCCACCGAAAGCGCTGTCTCTCCGGGCGCCGGCGTCGCTGCCCGCATCCGTCCAAGCCCCCGCCGCGACGCCGTAGCCCGGCCGAGAGGGCGCGTGAGTTATGCTTGGCGTGGAAGGTCGCCCATGGGCCTCTCGTGACGACGCTTCCTCGCAACGCTGGTTTGCGCGGCGCCGCGAATCCTGCGCGCCTCGATCCGGCGCGAGCTCGGCTGGCGCACTGGCCGCGAGCTATGGTAAATCACCGAAGGCAAGGCGGTCAGCCATAGCTGCTACTTCGAGGCGCAGCCTTTCACCGAGGACGATCACTTCCTGGTCTACTGCTCCAACCGCAGCGGCGCCTGGCAGCTCTATGCCGTCGAGCTGGCCACCGGCTTGAGCTGGCAATTGACGCAGGCGCGCAGCCTGGCCAACATGTCTTTCTCCATCCCGCCGAGCAGCCGCGAGGTGGTTTATCTCGATGGCAGCGAGGTCTGGGCGACCGAGGTCGCCACCGCAGAGAGCCGGCTCATCGCGGACCCGGCCCGAAGCGCCCCCGAGGCCGGCAGCTTTGCCGCCGGGCGCTCTTTCTCGCGCGATGGCGTCTACACGCCGGTCAGCTTCACCGTGGGTGAGCAGCACTTCATCGCCCGCCTGAACCTTCGAACCGGGCAGCTTGAGGAAAGCGTGCGCATTCCGGGCGGGACGGGAGGACACATGCTCATCTGCCCGGGTGATCCATGGCTGGTCACCTTCGTGCGGGTGCCGGACGAGCAGAACGACATGAGCCTCCCTGTGGAACGGCGGACCCGCACGATGATCGCGGACCTGCGCACAGGCAGCGTTCGACCGTTCCTCATCATGCCCTACGGGTGGCGCGCCACGCACGAGTACTGGGACACCGCCGGCGAGCGCTTCTATTTCCACAAGAAGAAAGTGCCCGGCTGGGTGCCGGCCTCGATCTGCTCGATCAGGCGCGATGGCTCGGACTGGGGTACGCACTTCACCTCGGATACCCTGATGCTAGGCCACTCAATGATTTCCTGCGACGGCCGCTTCATCGTTTCCGACGTGCAGAAGCCGGCCGACAACCCGCTCATCTACATGGAGCCGGCCGGCGGGCGAAGCGAAATCCTGTGCTGGCCGGACTCCTCGGTCACCGGCGGCCACGCCCGCCAGGCGCACGTTCATCCCTCGATCAGCCGCAGCGGGAAATACGTGGCTTTCACCTCGGACCGGACAGGCGTGGCGCAGGTCTACGTCCTGCCGCTCTGAGGTCACCCCCGCTTGGCCGGTTCTTGCTGCGGCGCCCGCCCTTCCCATTCCGGAAAGCATCCAGGTGGACTGCGGGCTTACCAGCCGATCTCTACCTCGTAGCGGTCCGATCCGCCCTTGGGATCCTCGATCTGGAACACCAGCCGGTAGCCGTTGCGCGATGAGGGATACTCGACGATCTCCACCCGGCCGCGGCCGCGGAGCTTGCGCACCGTGGCATCCGGCAGGTTGCGGGCGGGCAGGGGCCGCAAGAAGTGCGCGTCTTCCTCTTCGACGGGCGCGCCGCTGACCACTTCGGCCACCGCTCGCGACCCCTGGACGGTGACGCGGACCGTTCCATCCACGCGCCCCCGCCACACCATGCCGGGCCGGGCGATGCCGGGCTCGCCGCGGGCAGGCGTGGTCCAGCTCAGCACGAACGAGTAATCGGCCGCGCCGCCCTGCGGGTCGCGGATGAGAACCCGCGCCGTGTAGTCGTTCTCCTCGCGTGGCTGTTCGAGTAGGCGCACCTGGCCTCGGCCGCTGGTCTCATCCAGGCTGACCACCACGCGCTGGCGGGGCAGCGGCCGGGTGAAACGGAAACGGTCGCGGCTGACCGGCTGCCCACTGACCGTCTGCGCCTCGCAGAGGTCCCCGCGGCACTCGATGATCGCCTCGCCGTCCACCCGCCCGCTCCACCATAGCTGGTCAGCGCGCCCGGACGTCATCCAGCGGGGCTCGAGCCAGGAGCCGAGGGCGCGTTCTTCCCAGTAGAACACGAGAGAATAGAACGAGCTGCCACCCTGGTGGTCGTCAATCTCCACGCTCAGCGTGTAGTTGTTCTCCCGGCGAGGCTGTTCGAGAATCCTCACCCGACCCCGGCCCTCCACCACCTCCAGCCGCACGTTCTGCCTGATCTCGGGCAAGCGTGCGAAGAACCGGGACCGCTGACGCTGCACGGGCAGGCCGCGCACGTCCTCGATGTCCACCTGAGCACCACGCACGCGCAGAATGCTTACGCCGTCCACCTGGCCTTCCCAGATCATCTGCGGCTGCTCCTGCATCGAGGCCAGCCAGGCCAGGGCCACCCAAAACAAGAGACCGCCGGCAACCATTCTCTTCGCCTCCGAAGGCCCTCTATTATCCGGCAATCCCGACTCAGCTAAGATGGCCGGGATCGGAGAACGACCATGCGGCAGGCCATACTGGCAGCTTTTCTCGCGGCGGTCTTGCAGGGCGCCCAACCCGACAAGACCGTGCCCGCCATCAACGAGGTGGAGCCATGGCGAGAGGTGGGCCAGCAACCCTACGAGCTGACCTGGGCTGACCGCCAGGAACACCCCAAAACGCTGGTTGATTTCGAAGACCTCAGCGGCTGGACTCTGGAGCTTTACGGGGGCGCCAGCGGCGAGCTCCGCCGCAGCCGCGAACAACAGATGTGGGGAATGTACGTGGCCCGCTTCTGGTACTCCGGCACGCCAGCGGGCAGTCGCATCGTAGCGCGTCCTCCCAAGCCGATTCCTATCCCCGAACGCTTCGACTCGATCGAGCTCTGGGGCTACGGCAACCGTTGGTCCTGGGTCCGCGACGAATCTACGCCGCCCGCGGAAGTTTCCGTGCTGGTCACCGATGCCCGCGGGCGCGAGTACACCATCCAGCTCGCAGACATCCAGTGGAAGCAATGGTGGCTCATCCATCGCCGGGCGCCCAAGGCCACACTGGAGCAGATCGTGTGGCCGGCCAGCTTCAGTGGCCTTCAAATTTCGCGCATCCGCCACATCGAACCCCGCTACTTCTATTGCGACTCGCTGGCCTTCTACACTGAGGAGCAGCGCCCGCTTGAGTTCAAACCCCAGCCCCAAAGGAACCTGCGCCCGTTCCGCGGACAAATCCCGGGTCTGAACGTCGGCACAGGCAAGCTTCCTTTCCCCACCCGCGAGGAAACCATACTGCCCGAAAACTTCGAGCGCGACTTCCGCACTGTGGTCCGGCATCCGGCGCGGGGCCTTTTCCAGCTCGCCTACGAGGGCCGCGAGGCAAAGGTCGTCTACGAGTACCGGCCCAAGACCGCCAACCTGGGCGAGATCACGGCTTCGGTCAACGGAGGGCGTCCTTTGCGGCCCGTGGACGGCGGGGGCGTGCGGTTCGCCGACACTCCCGAAAATACCTTGCCGACCTGCGAGCTTATCTGGGCGAATCTCAGCGGCGACGTCGTGGAAGCCCGTTTCCGCTGCGGCGCCCGCCTGGTCGAATACAACCTGCAACTCTGGCAAAAATCGCTCGTGCTGGACGCGTGGTGCGATGGCGGGGAAGCCGTGGAGTTGAGCTTCGGGCGTGCCAGCGGGCTTGAGAACCCTCGCCTCCTAACCATCCCCTACCTGACTTACGGCAACTCGAACCCGCGCATAGCCCTAGCCGGCTCTCCCGAGCGTCCCGTCTTCGTCTCCGTGTGGTTCGATTGGTACCGCTCCAACGCCTCCGAACCTTATTTCGCGATGCAGCCAAAAATCGGGCCGGACTGGGCGGAAATCAATGGCGGCATGCGCTATATACCGAAGACCGACGGGCTGCGCAACAACCTTTACGAGCGCGTCTTCATTACCGTCTCGCCGCGTTACGAGGAAACCCTGCCCACCATCCCCAATCCGCCGTCGCTGCGCCAGCAGGAAGGCAAACAGGTCCTCTGGACGGTGACCGCGCCGCGCTCCTTCCGCGCCGACCACGAGCGCTGCCGCCGCATACGATCCTACGGATTGGACAGGATCATGCAGCACAGCCACGAAGTGACGTGGCGCGACGAGGGCGACAGCTTCACCATGCGCCTGCGCGCAGCTCCGCAGAAAGGCGGCGACGCCATGCTCGCCTGGTACATCCGCGCGCAGAACAACCTGGGCTGGCTCCAGGGGGTCTACACCAATTACACCGACTTTTCGCCCACTAACACCAACTGGAACTCCGATTTCGTGCAGCGCACGCCCGACGGCGAATGGCGCAGGGCCTGGCCGCGCAACTACGCGCTCAAGCCGGCCAAGGCGGTGGAAATGGACGAGTACTACGCCCCCAGGATCAAGGAAAAGTTCGGCGTGCGCATGTCCTACACCGACGTGCACACCGCCGTGGCGCCCTGGCGTTACTGCGATTACGACGCGCGCGTGCCCGGCGCGGGAACTTTCACCGCCACTTTCTACGCTTACGGCCAGCTCCTGCTCAACGACCAGCGGACTTACGGCCCCACCCAGTCGGAGGCCACTTACCAGTGGATGTACGCGGGGCTGGAATCGGGCAGCTACGGCTGGGTCTACACCGACGTCAACCTTCTCACCCACCCGCCCGATGTGGCCTTCAAGCTTTATAAGATCCACCCGCTCCAAGCCAGTTATGGCATGGGCTACACCTATTACTACCTGGAGCGGCTGGATCCCAAATGGCGAGAGTCTCCGCGTCGGCGCGAATACGTGGACCTGTTTCTGGCCACCACCATCGCCTATGGCAACCTGGGCTGGTTGGTCACTGATTGGGGCTTGGATGATCCCTTCGGCGTGGAAGCGATGGCCCGCTCCTATTACCTGCTCCAGCAGCTCCAGCAGCGGTATGCCTTCGTGCGCCCGCGGCGCATCGAGTACGCGGGCGCGGGCGACCGCATGCTCGATCCCAGCCAGGCCCACGCCACCGGCGCCATCGCCGCCGGCCGCATCCACGTGGAGTACGAAAACGGAACGCACGTGTGGGTCCACCGCGGCACGGAAGGGATCTGGATCGTGCGTGACGAGACGGGCGCGCTCTTCCGCCTGCCGCCGGCGGGCTGGGCGGCATGGAACCGGGTCAACGGCCTGCTCGAGTTTTCC
>JBMFPL010000212.1:0-6360 GCA_049969115.1 Bryobacteraceae bacterium
CTGAGCGGTGGATGAGCGACGCAGCGTCCTTGGCCCGCCGACTCCTCCCGACGCAGATCGAAACGGTGGCCGGCTGGAAGGCCCTGCCTGCGCGGCGTTCACCCTGGCGGCTGGCGCGACCTCAACGCGAGTTGCTCGCCGCTCTGGAAGCCGCCGCTCGCCCTGCGCTGCTGGCCGCCTTCGGCGAAGTCGAACAAGCCCACCGCGCTGCGCTCCAGGACACCGAGCGCGCCCGCCAGGTCGCCGCCTTCGCCGAAGAGCTGGCCGAACGCGAAGGCGAGCAGGGTCGTCTGGCGGCCGACGAGGCGCTGGCCAATGCCATTATGCTGCTCCGGCATCGCCGCTCTTCATTCCCCGAGGTGCGCCCACTGCTGGCCGGGCGCCCGCAGCGCGCCGTGGCAGCCGCATTGGACAGGTTTCACTCGAAGCTGGACCGGGATCGCCCTGGCCTCTGGCAATCTCTCGCCAGGCAGGGCGCCGCGCAGGCCATGGAGGCGTTTCGCCATCAGGCGGCGGCAAGCGCCCGCAGGCTCGCGCTGCTCTCCCAAAGCGCATGGCGCGGCGCCAGACGTGATCTGCTCGCCCGTATCGGCTGGGAGCTTCCCCGGGAATCCGGGCTGGTGCACGTCGAGCGCCGACCCGTCCTCAGCGCAAGCCTCGGAGTGGAGCTGGCCCCGCGAGCTCTGCCGCTCATTTACCAGCGCTTATTCCGGCCCCAGCCGGTGGACGACCCGCGCTTCCTGGTCGGCCGCGAAGCCGAGATGGCGGCCATGGCGGAACTGCGCCGGTTATGGGAAGCGCGCAAACCGGCCTGTGCCCTGCTAGTGGGCGAACGCGGCAGCGGCAAAACCAGCCTGCTCAGTCGCGCCCTAACCGGCGTCTTCGCCGGCGTCCCTGTCATCCGCACACAGTTCCGGGAGCGGATCTGGCGCGCCGAGCAGATGCGAAGTTTCCTGGAATGCGAAACGCCGCTGGCGGGGGACGAGCGGGCCGTCGTCGTCCTGGAAGAATTGGAGCGCGCCTGGCTGCGCTGCGTAGGTGGCTACGACGCCTTGCGCGAGTTGCTGGGCCGGGTGTTGGTGACCTCGCGCCGCCTGCTATGGATCGTCGCCCTGAATCAGTCTGCCTTCCGGCTCCTCGACCCCGCGCTCGCCCTGCAACGCTACTTCTCCCACCGCATCAACGCGGGCGCCGTGGAGCGGGAGCACCTGGAACAGGCCATCCTCATGCGTCACAATCTCACCGGCCTGAGGTTACATTTCCTCGCTCCGCGCCGCCAGAGCGCCCGGGTCAGCCGGCTGCGCAGGTGGCTGGGCTTGCAGCCTTCCCCGCAAGAGCTTTTCTTCGATGCCCTGTACCGCGAATCCGAGGGCCTCTTCCGCTCTGCCTTCGAGCTGTGGCTGAAACAAATCGAGCGGGGCCCCGACGGCGTCCTCTATGTTCGGCCGTTGGAGACGCCCGAGTACGAGTCGCTGCTCGCGGATCTGTCTTTCGACGAGCTGCTCACTTTGCAGGCCCTGCTGCAACACGGCAGTCTCACCGTCGACGAGCACGGCGTGGTCTTCGGGTGCGATCCGAAAACCAGCCTGGAGAGGCTGGAAGTTCTGGAGGACCGAGAGCTGGTCGAGCCGGATCCCTCGGGCGCGGGATTTCGCGTGCGGTCCGAAGCCGCTCACGCGGTACGCGTGGCGTTGCACCGCCGCAATCTTCTCTGAAGGAGGCTCCAGTCAACATGGCCGGCGTTTCCGCCCCTAGGGTTTTCCAGCAGATCTCCTGGCTTAGGGTCTTCCAGGCGGCGCTCGTCCTGTTCCTCGCCTGGCTGCTCATCCGCTGGACGGCGCGCTCACTGGAATACCTGAGCGCACGCGTTCCGCGAGCCCGCTTTTTCTTCAAGCGCCTGGAACCGGTGCTGCGCATCGGACTCTGGTTCACGGCCTTGCTCTTGCTGTTCAGCCTGCTAGCGCCTTCTCGCGAAACTTTCCTGGCTAGCCTGGCCTCCTTCGGCCTGGCGCTCGGCTTGGGCGCACAGGACCTGGTCAAGAACCTCATCGGCGGTCTGGTGATCCTCGCCGATCGACCCTACCAGCTCGGAGACCGCGTGCGCATCGGCGACGCCTACGGCGAGATCGACCACATCGGGTTGCGCAGCACCAAACTCACCACGCCCGAGGGCACCCGCATCACCATTCCCAACTCGGAGATCCTCGGCCGGCAGGTCTTCAACGCGAACTCGGGCGTGCCCGACTGCCAGGTGGTGACCGATCTCTACTCCCTGCTCGGTCGCAAACCGGTGGAGGTTCATTTTCTGGATGGATTCACGGAAATGCCCCACGTCATCGTGCGCATCAAGGCTTACGTCTTCGACCACCGTTACGAAAACCGGATGAAAAGCGACATTGTCATCCGGGCCAAAACGGAGTTCATCCGCCGGGGATGGCTCGAGGGCTGGGGACGCCTACCCGCTCGCCTGTCGCCGCCTGGCATCCCTGCCGCGTGATGAGGCGCGCGCCACGGTGATAGGTGAAGTAATGAAAGGCCCACTGCACCAGCACCAGGACGCGGTTCTGGAACCCAATCAGGTACGCCAGGTGCACGAAGAGCCATAACAACCAGGCGAGCGTTCCGCGGAAATGCCAGCGGCCGAACTGGGCCACCGCATGGCGCCGCCCTATGGTCGCCAGCACTCCCTTGTCGCGATAGCGGAAGGGGCGCGCCTGCCTGCCTTGCAGCCGCAACCCGATCAGGCGCGCCACGTAACGGCCCTGCTGGATCGCCACCGGGGCCAGCCCCGGGAGGCTGCCTCCCCGGCCATCAGGGCAACAGGCCATATCCCCGATGACAAAGATTTCGCCGTGCCCGGGCAAACTGCAATCCCCCTCCACCTGCACCCTGCCTGCGCGGTCAAGATGCGCTCCCGTCCTTTCGGCCAGCAGGTGCGCCAGCGGATGCGCACGCACGCCGGCCGCCCAGATGACGGTGCGGCACGCGAGCCAGTAGCGCTTGCCGTCCCGCTCGTACTCGACGCCCTCCTCGCTGACGCCGGTGACTCGCACCCCGGTCAGGGGCCGCACGCCCAACCGGATCAAGGAATACTCCGCGGACTCGGAAAGATCCTCCGGCAGCGCAGGTAGCACCCGCGGCGCCATGTCCAGCACAAAGATGCGCGCCTCTTCCGGCCGGATGTTGCGGAAGTCTCCGCGCAACACGTCGCGCGCAATTTCACCCAGCGTTCCGGCCAGCTCCACTCCCGTGGGGCCGGCGCCCGCGATCACGAAGGTCAGCCACGCCACGCGGCGCTCGGGATCGCTTTCCTTCTCGGCCTCCTCAAAGGCATGGTAGATGCGATTGCGGATTTCCAGCGCCTCCTCGATCCCCTTCAGGCCGGGCGCCCAGGCCCGCCAGCCGTCGTTGCCAAAGTAACTCACATCACTGCCCGCAGCCACGATCAGGCTGTCGTATGGGTAAAGGCCGTCCCTGGCCACTACCAGCCGCCGCTCCGGATCGACATCCACGACCTCCTCCTGATAGACGCACACATTGCCGTGCCGGCGCAGGATTCTTCGCAACGGCATGGCGATATCGGCCGGCGACAAGCCGCCCGTGGCGACCTGATAGAGCAGCGGCTGGAAAAGAAAGTAATTGCGGCGGTCGAGCAGAGTTACTTCGACCGGTAACTTCGCCAGCGCCTTCGCCGCTTCCAGTCCTCCGAAGCCGCCGCCGACGATGACCACCCTGTGCACCCCTCCCCTCCGAGTACCTGCTCGCATCCCTGTACTCGATTAGACGCAGCGCCTGCGGCCCCAGGTGCAAACCGCACGGATCGCGCCGGCTTCAGCGCCCCCCACCCGGCACCATGGGGACGAACATCACCGGGATGATGCTGCGCCGGCGGATCTTGCCATCGCGCGTTTTCTCCAGCACGATGAGATCCTGGCCGAACAGCGAGCTGCCCACGGGCGCCACCAGCTTGCCGCCTGGTTTGAGCTGGTCGATCAACGCCTTGGGCACGTCCGGCGGGGCGGCTGTCACGATGATGCGGTCGAAGGGCGCTTGTTCCGGCCAGCCTCGATAGCCGTCGCCCCAGCGCACGGTCACATTGTCATATCCGAGTTTCTTGAGCAGGACAGCGGCAGATTCGGCCAGCTCGCGCACGATCTCGATCGTATAGACGTGCCGCACCAGGGGCGCCAGCACAGCCGCCTGGTAACCCGAACCGGTGCCGATCTCCAGCACCCTGGCGTCCTTGTGCGGCTCCAGTAGCTCGGTCATCAGCGCCACGATGTACGGCTGCGAGATGGTCTGGCCGTAGCCGATCGGCACCGGATGGTCTTCGTAAGCCTGCGAGCGCATCCGTTCGGGGATGAATAGGTGT
Organism: Bryobacteraceae bacterium; assembly: GCA_049969115.1. Classification (GTDB taxonomy): domain Bacteria; phylum Acidobacteriota; class Terriglobia; order Bryobacterales; family Bryobacteraceae; genus DTHT01. Next base: position 4,373 of record JBMFPL010000212.1, read on the forward strand.
CGCGGGGTCTGCCGCATCACGCGCAGCACATCGGGGTTACGAATGCCGCGCTCCTCGATCTGCTCGCGCACCATGCGCTCGCGGGCCTCGGCCCAGGGATCCCGCGCCGCGCCGCCTTTCTGCCCCGCCGTCCAGGCAGCCGCCAGCAGGATCGCCAGCGCGCTTCGCAGCCACAGCCTGTCCGCCACACCCTTATCGTAATGGCGGTGGCGTAAAATGTCCAAAGGTGTCCGAAACGAACCCTGCCCTACGCACCGGTCCTGTAGAGACGCGCGCAACCCTGGTCCGCCAGCTCGGCGTGGTCAGCGCCACCGCCCTGGTGGTCTCGAACATGATCGGCCAGGGGATCTTCACCACCACCGGCTTCCTGGCGGGCGATCTGGGCTCGCCGGCGCTGGTTGTCGGCATTTGGCTGGTGGGCGCGATAGTAGCCCTGGCTGGCGCGTTCTGTTACTCCGAGTTAGGCATCAACTTTCCCAGCTCGGGCGGCGAGTACGTGTACCTGACGCGGGCCTACGGCCCCACCTGGGGCTTCATGACCGGCTGGATTTCCTTCTTCGCCGGCTTTTCGGCGCCCATCGCAGCGGCTTCGCTGGCCTTCGCCGGCTACCTCGGCCATTTCTGGCCCTCGCTGCATCCCGATCATCCCGTGTGGAAGATCGGCTCGGGCGCCCTCTCGCTGAGGGTGGGAGGCGCGCAGGCGGTGGCCACGGCGCTGATCACGCTGTTTACCGTGCTGAACTTCTTCGGTGTGGGCCTGGTCGCGAGCATCCAGAACGTGCTCACCGCCACCAAGCTTCTGGTGATCGGCTCCTTCATGGTCCTGGGGCTGCTGGCAGGCACGGGAAGCTGGGATCACTTCTCCCAGAGCGCCGCCCGCACGTCATGTTACCCGTTGGTGGGTCAGTTCGCCATCAGCTTGTTCTGGATCTACGTGGCTTATAGCGGCTGGAACGCGCCTACTTACGTAGCCGAGGAAATCCGGCGTCCCGAGCGCACCTTGCCGGCCTCGCTGGCGCTGGGAACGATGCTGGTGGCGGCGGTCTTCATCGGCTTGAACGTGGTCTATATTTATGCCGTCCCGCTGGAAGTGATGAAGGGCGAGCTGGCCGTGGGCGCGCTCGCCGCCACGCACCTGTTCGGTCCCGAAGTAGCCGGGACCTTCAGCCTCCTCATGGCGGTATCCCTGGTGGCGACGGTGAACGCGATGGTTACCATCGGGCCGCGCGTTTACTACGCCATGGCGCAGAACCGCGCGTTCTTCCGCGCCGCCGCTTACGTGCATCCGCGCTGGCGCACGCCCGTCATCGCCATCTTCGCCCAGGGAGTCTGCGCTGCCCTGATGACCATGACCTCGTTCCCCAACCTCATCATTTACATCGGCTTCAGCCTTACCTTTTTCGCGGTCCTCTCGGTAGCATCGCTGTTTGTTTTCCGGCGGCGCCCGGGATGGCAGAGGCTGCGCGTAGTCAGCTTCGCCTGGCCCCTGTTCCCCGCGCTCTTCATCCTGGTGGGCGCGATCACCATCGCCTACGGCGTCACCCTGGAGTGGCGCGTTTCGCTGGCGGCCATCGCCACGATCACCGCCGGTGCGCTCGTCTATCACTTCCGTTTCCGCCCGCGCCAGCCAGCGGGTAACGGGAACGGCTGGGGGGTGCGCTAGGCTAGAGTTGGGAACCCATGGCCCAGATCCTCGACGGCATTCGCATTCGCGATCAAATTCAGGCTGAATTGAGGCCGCGCATCGATCGGCTGGCGCGCGAAGCCCGGCCGCCCGGACTGGCCGTGATCCTCGCCGGCAACAACCCGGCCTCGGAAATCTACGTGCGCAACAAAGTGCGAGCCTGCGAAACGCTAGGCATTCGCAGCGAAAAGTTCACGCCTCCGGAAAGCGTCGCCACGGATGAACTGATCGCCCTCATCGAGCAACTGAACCGGCGTGAGGAGATTGACGGCATCCTTGTGCAACTGCCTCTGCCTGCCCAGGT
>JBMFPL010000213.1:0-6343 GCA_049969115.1 Bryobacteraceae bacterium
CCACGGTGTCGGTGGCTGACGCCATGCGGATCGGGACCAGCGAGGGGAACTGGTTCGAGCACACCAACACGTACTCGTTCCAGACCGGGCTGAACCGGCTGGCTGGCCGCCACAATCTGAAGTTCGGCTTCCAGACGCAGATCAAGCAGAACAACTCGGTGCCGGCGCGCTATCCCAGCGGTAACTACAGCTTCAACCGCGGGTTCACGCAGGGGCCGGACCCGAATCGGGTGGCGACCAACTCGGGTAATGGCATTGCCTCGTTTCTGCTGGGCACGGCGGCCAGCGGGACCCTGGACTTGCGTGCTTATAACGCAACGCAGGCGCCTTACTATGGGGGTTACATCCAGGACGATATCAAGCTGACGCCCAAGCTTACTTTGAATCTTGGCTTGAGGTACGAGATCACGCTGGGTACGACGGAGCGGTACGATCGGAATGTCTTCGGTTTCGAATTCAAGAGCCCCAATCCGATCGAGCCGGAGGCCAAGGCCAACTACGCGAAGAATCCGATCCCGGAGCTGGCGCCTGCGGACTTCCGTGTAGTGGGCGGGTTGCTGTTCGTGAGCAAGAAGAACCGGCGCAATGCGAACGCGGACAAGAACAACTGGGCGCCGCGCGTGGGTGTGGCCTACCGGGTGCTGCCGCGGACCGTGCTGCGGGCGGGGCTGGGAACTTTCTATTCCTTCTGGTGGCAGCCGTTCGTGCGCCAGGATGGTTTTTCTTCGGAAACGGCGATGGTGACCAGCCTGGACGGCGGGCGGACGCCGGCGGATCTGATGCGGAATCCGTTCCCCCAGGGGCTGGTCCAGCCGGTGGGCGCGAGCTTGGGGCTGAAAACACTGCTCGGACAGAGTATCCAGTTCTACGACCAGAATCGCAAGGCGATCCGCACGCATCGCTGGAACATCGGCATCCAGCAGGAAATCGGACCGGACACGATGATCGAAATCAGTTACGTGGGCAACCGGGGTCGCGATCTTCCCGTTTCCACCTCCACCGGCGACGACGTCCGGAATCTCAACTTTTATCCGGAGCGTTTCCTCTCCCTGGGCGCCCGTCTCCAGGACTCGGTGTCCAACCCCTTCTTCGGGATCATTTCCACGGGAGCGCTCAGCCGGCCGACGGTGGCGCGCTCACAGCTTCTCATGGTGTACCCGCACTTCAGCGCGGTCAACATCCAGCGGCAGAGCCTGGGCAAGAGCAGTTACCACTCGCTGCAAGCGAGCCTGAACCGGCGGATGTCGCACGGGTTGCAGGTACAGCTCGCCTACACCTGGTCGCGTTTGCTCGAAACTTTGCGGTTCATCAACGCTTTCGATCCCGCGCCTTCCAAGATGATCGGCGAGTTCGACAACCCGCACCGCTTGACCGCCGGCTTTATCTATGAGATGCCGTTCGGGAAAGGCAAGCGGTTCGGCGCGGACCATCCGATGGTGAGCCGGGTGATCGGCGGCTGGGAAATCTCCGGTGTCTATATTTATCAGACGGGCGCCGCGGTCTGGCTGCCAGCGGTGGTGCACACGGGCATATCGCCGAAGATCGATCATCCGACCATCGACCAGTGGTTCAACCGCGACGCGATGAAAATCCTGCCGGCTTTCACCGCGCGGCGCAACCCGTGGATGTGGAACGACCTGCGGCAGGATCATCTCAACGACTGGGACCTGGCTGTGCTCAAGAACACGCGGCTCAGGGGCGAGCGGGTGAACCTGCAATTCCGGGCGGAGTTTATTAACGCCTTCAACCGGGTATGGTTCGGCGCGCCGGATGTGAACCCGGCCAGCGCCAACTATGGCAAGGTGCTCTCGCAGGCTAACTCGCCGCGCAACATCCAACTGGCGCTGAAGCTGAGTTTTTGATGAAGAAACGAAGTTACCTTGCTCGTTACTTATCCCTGCTGCTGGCGACTTTCACCCTTGCGGCGGCTGACGGCGGCTTGCCCTACCGGCTGCTCCACGTGAACCTGGGCGTGAGCCGGTCGTTCGAAGGCCCGTCGGCGGATGCCGCGCAACTGTCCGCGGTGCTCGAGAAATTCCAGCGATCGCTGGAGGTGGCGCAGCGCCACGGCTACGGCTACGTGGTGGTTGCGGGCATGGAAGATTACGTCCCCGACGAGGGAACCGCCGGCGAGCGAGCGGCGCGGTTCCGGCCGTACCTGGAGGCAGCCATCGCCGCCGCCCACGCGCGCGGCCTGAAGCTGCTGCTTTACGGGGACGAGGCCATTTACCGGCCGGAGTGGCTGGAGCGAGCAAGCGCGAAGGCTTCGGTGAAGGACCCGCGCATGTGGGAGATGCTGGCGGGAAAATACCGCCGGCTGTTGCGTGCCTTTCCCCAGCTCGATGGGATCGCCGTGCGCATCGGCGAGGTGATCGCGAACCGTGGTTTCGAGGCGCTGGACCTGCTGCACAGCGCCGAAGGCGAGCCCGATCCCCGTGTGGAAGAACGAATCCGGCGTTACCTGGTCACGGCGTACCGGGTGGTGGCGGGCGAGTTCGGCAAGATGCTGTTGCTGCGCACCTGGTCCACCAGCGACTGGGAGGTGCACAGCGTTCCCGCGCTCTTCCGGGCCACGTTCACGCCGGAGACGCCGCTCGAAAATCTGCTGCTCTCCATCAAGCTGACCAAGCAGGATGCCTGGTATTACGGGTCGGCGTTCAATCCCACGTTCGGGCAGACCAGGCACACCACGATCGCCGAGGCGGAGCTCTACAGCCAGTATCACGGGGCGGGAACCATGGTTGACTTTCCCGCGCGCTGGTTTGCGGCCGCGCTGCGCCACGCCTGCCTGCGCGGTGCGCGCGGGGTGATGACGGGCGAGCCGCGCGGCGGGCTGCTGGCTAGCGGAATCTTCACCGTGTTCTCGCGGCTGGCGGCTGAGCCGTGGGCCGACGAGGAAAAGCTGACGCGCGAGTGGGCCGCGTCGGAGTTCGGCGAGCAAGCAGCGGACGTGGTGGCGGGGATCCTGCTCGATTCCGCCGAGGCCGTGCGGGACGTATTCTATCTTCCGGCTTACCCTGCACTGGGCTGGAACCCGCTGCCCCATGTCCGGGTGAACCGGATCGTCGCTCGGGGCGATCCCTTCTGGGACGAGGGCCGCGGGCACGAGGAGTTCCTGCGCGACATTTACCTGATGTCCAGGCCGTACCTGGAGCGCACGCGCGAGAGCGTGGCGCGCGGTCACGAGCGTTTCGCGGCGTTGCTGATGAGGTACTCGGCGGTGCGGGACCGCATCCCGCGTGCGGATCGGCGCGAGGAGCTCGGCCGGCTGCTAGAGCATTCGGTGGCCGCTGCGGCGCTGCTGCGCGACTACATTCACACCGTGCTGAGTTACTTCGAATACCGGGAGCGCCGAACGCCAACCGTGCGCGAGCGACTTGCGGCGGACCTGGCGGCTTTGAAGGCATCGGCGGATCATTACCGCCGCCATCACCGGTTTTACGAGCTGGCAGGGGTTGACGTCACCATCCAACTGGCGACGCGGGTGCTCGAGGATCCGGAGCGGGCCGAGCAAATCCTGCGGCAGGCGCCTACGCGGGAGCAACTGGCCGCGCGCCTGGCCGCCGCGAGGGAGGAAAACCTGCGCCTGCTGGCCGCCGATCCGAAAGCGCAGAGGATCATGCGTTGGGAGGGTACGGTGGACGGGCGCGCGTTGCTGCGGATCCGCGGCGAGCAGGTGATGATCGAGGATCTGGCGGGTGATGGTGTCCGGGATCCCCGCGCTGAGTTCGCGCAACCCGTGGCGGCGCGGGGCGGCGGGCGCTGGCTGCTGCGGCCGGTGCGAGCCCGGGGCATCCTTCATTTGATGGAAGAGCCCTCGCCAGCCAATCAGGGCACGGCCGTGGTGTATGTTGACGACCCGGATCCGGGCAACGCGATCTACCAGTTCGAGCTGTACTGGAGCGCCGGGCCGCGGTAGAACGGCCGTGGCCGGGCGGGCGCCATTTAAGTTGCTGGCCAACCAGGCGGCTGCCGGCAGGGCTTGGACGCGCGGACCGGAAACGCGTGCGCGCCGCTGGGGCCGTGCGCATGAAAACGGTGCAACGCCGGCACGCGAGCCTTTTGCAAGATAATAGGAGGCGCAGCGAGGTTACGATGCAGCATCCCTCTGGCGGGTGGGAAAGAAGACGTTGGCGTGGACCGGCGAAGTGGGCAGTTCCGGTCGTGGGGCTGGCGGCCCTGGTGTGGTTCCTGGTGCGCGTGATTCCCAAGCCTGCGCGCGCGGCGTATCCCTGCCAACGGGCGGCGGCGTTGCTGGCAGGCGGCTTCCTGATGTGGCTCGGCGGGCTGGCGATGGTGCGCTGGTTCCGGAAGTGGGCGCTGGCGAGCGAGTGGAAAGCCGGCGCGGCGCTGGCTGCGCTCGCCGGCGCGCTCTATGTGATCTGGCTGCCTTTGGGCATTGCGCCGGATGCCGGGGCGCAGGAAGCGTTCGTGCCCAGCGAGCCGGCCAACCAGCCCATGGGAACGGGCAAGGGCATTCATCCGGGGCGCGTCGTTTGGGTTTACGAGCCCGAGGCTGCGCGTTGGGACGGGAAGACGGGCCATTGGTGGGACGACGCCAATACGGATCCCAAGCTGGTGGCGGGCATGCTCTCCGAGGCGTTACGCACTCTCACGGGCGAGAAAACGGACCAGCGAGCCTGGGAGGCACTGTTCCGGCACTTCAATCGCACGCACGGCTCGGGTGATGCCAGTTATCGCAAGGGCGAGAAGCTGGCCCTCAAGATCAACGCCAACCAGGACCGTGGTGGCGAGTGGAAGCCGGGCGCCGGCATGCACAGCCCGCAGTTGATCGTGGCCCTGCTCGAGCAACTGGTGAAGGTTGCGGGCGTGCCAGCCGAAGACCTCACTATCTACGATGCCTCGAGGGGCATTGGCGATCCTATCTACGAGAAAGTGAAGGCGCGTCCCGAGTTCCAGGCAGTGCGCTTCGTAGTAACTCCCCGGGCGGCGGGCAATGGGCGGCTGGCAGCGGAGCCGGACATGACCAATGCGGTGTATTTTGGCGAGGGGGCCTCGCCGGCCTATCTTCCCAAGGTCCTGACGGAAGCGAAGTATCTGATCAACCTAGGCCTGTTGCGCGCTCATACTTTGTTTGGAATTACTTTGTCGGCGAAGAATCATTTCGGGTCGGTGTATTTTCCGGAGAAAGGCGGCTGGACGCCAGCGCCGCTGCACGCCACGGGATCGCGGTCGCGGGCGGCGGGAAGTTATAACTGCCTGGTGGATCTGAACGGGCACCGGCAGGTGGGAGGGAAGACGATCCTTTACCTTCTGGAAGGCCTGTACGTGGCCGAGCACCAGCAGGGCAACGTGATCCGGTTCGCTTCTTTCGGAGAGCGGTGGACGGCGAGCCTGCTCGCCTCACAGGACCCGGTGGCGATCGACTCGGTGGGATTGGACATTTTGCGGGCCGAGCCGCGGGCGACGCAGGTGCGCGGCAGCGCGGACAACTACTTGCACGAGGCGGCGTTGGCGGACCGGCCGCCTTCGGGGACAACGTACGATCCGGAGCACGACGGGGTGCGCCTGGCGAGCCTGGGCGTGCACGAGCACTGGAACAATCCGCGGGAGCGGAAGTACTCGCGGAACCTGGGCAAGAAAGAGGGCATCGAGCTGGTGGTCACGGGCAAGCCGCTGCCGTTCCCGGCGGCGGGTTCGGACTGAGCGCAGGCGCCCGGAGCCCGGCAATTTCCTCGAGAATTTCGCGCCGCGCAGTGACGATGGGCTTTTCGAAGTCCTCGCCGGTCTCGATCATGCGCTTGAGATAAGAAGCGGCCAGGCGGGCACACCAAGGGTCGGTGAGGGGACGGCCCGCACGGCGGCTCAGATCGAGCAAGTCGGCGTGAGGGAGGGCGATGACCACGGTGCGGCGCTCGTCGCCACAGCTCAGCGCGAACTTGACGTCCACCGTGTCGCTGCGGCGGATGGCGATGGCGTTCTGAAGCCAGAGAAAGTCCACGCGCCAGGAACGCCGGAGCAGATCGGGGCCGGCCTCGAAGCTGCGGAAGCGAGTCACCATCGCGCCTATCCTAACACGCAGAGCGGCCGGGACTGGCAGCGCGCGGCTATAATGGTGCGCTTGCCGGGAGGAAGGATGCAAAGTCTGTTTTCGGTGCGTGACAAGGTGGTGCACGTCTGCGGCGGCTCGCGCGGGATCGGGCGCGCGATCGCGCAGGCCTTTCAGGAAGCGGGCGCGCGGGTGGTGGTCAGCGCGCGCAATGGGGAGGCGCTGGCGGCGACGGGTCTGGACTACGAAGTTTGCGACATCGCGGACAGCGGCCAGATCCGGCGTGCGGTGGATCGGATCGTGGAGCGCTATGGGCGGCTGGACGTACTCTTC
>JBMFPL010000214.1:0-6332 GCA_049969115.1 Bryobacteraceae bacterium
CGGATGCCTTCCCAACGCCGCTTGAAGGAGAAGAAGCTGCCGATGTATTCGCGGGCTAGCTGCGGCCAGGTCTTGTCCACGTAGGAGCGGATGGAGACGTAGCACTGATCGCAACGGTTATGGCGGGTGAACTCGGCGATCATGCGGCCGCGGTCTTCGAGGCGGTAGCGCTGGAACTGCATGGAACAGGGTTGCAGGTAGCCTTGGGCGGTGACCACCAGGAAGCGGAGGCCGGCCATGCAGCCGGGCGCGCCGCCGCGCTCGAAATAGCGGCGGGTGGCCTCGATGGTGGTAGGCGCATTGACGATCCAGTTGGTGGAGTCCCGACGCGCCTCGATGCGGTCCAACTGCCGGTTGAGCTCGGCTAACTGCTCCGGGCTGGTGAGGAAGTAATCGGGGTTGCCCGTGCGACGGGGCGAGTAAGCGCTGTAGCAGACGTTGACGCCCCACTGGCGCGCGCGGTCGGCGATGGCGTTGATCTCGGAGACGTTGGCGCTGGTGATGCAGGTATTGAGCACGATGTCGTCGTAGCCCAGTGCAGCCAGCCGCGGCACCAGGCGGCTCAGCTTGCGATACAGCCCGGGGTGGCGGCGGAACCAGTCATGACGCTCGTCGGGAAAATCCAGGCTGACAGAGAACTGGTCCACGCCCGCCTCGCGCAGCGCCAGGTAACGGTCTTCGCTCATCAGGGACCAGTTGGAAACCAGGATGGTGTAAGGCAACCAGGTGCGCGGGTTCTTGACCGCGCGCACGATGTCAACCAAATCCGGCCTTAGCAGCGGTTCGCCGCCTGAGATTTGCGCCACGGCGGGACGCAGGGCGCGCACGTAGCGGCGGTAGTCCTCGGGCTTGAGGTTGCGGGAGTCGTCTTTGGGCCCGCCGTGATCGCAGTGACGGCACCAGCAGGTGCAACTGTCGGTGACCTCGAAGGAGACGACGATGGGTCGCCCGGTGAAGTAGTTCAAGGACCCGCGCACGATCACACTGAGAGATTGGACGAGGGGCGTCTTGCGCATAGCCGGATCTTTTGCTCCGGTAGTGAAAATGCTAACAGGACGCCCGCCTGGGAGCAAGCCCGGCCCAGCCGAAGGCCCTTCTACCAGCCCGAGCGGGGAATCCTGGCGCCCGAACGGGCCGAGTGAAACCACGGCCACCCCTCGCGCTTTGCCTCGCACGCCCCGAATCCCGGGAATAGGCACCCGTGGAACGCCTCAGCGGGTTTCAGCGCCCGGCAGGCGTGGTCTCTTGAGCAAGCGGAGGTAGACAACCCGCAGCGTGGCCATGACCGGGATGGCCAGGAACAGGCCGGCCACCCCGGCGATGGCTTCACCCGCCAGCGCCCCGGCGATCACCAGCACGGGATGAAGGGCCAGCCCCGAACTCATCACGTGCGGCATGAGCACGTAGTCGAGGAAAAGGCGCCAGGCCGCCAGGAAGCCGAGCACCAACCACAGCGAAACGTGGCCCGAAATCAGCACTACCAGGACGATGGTGGCCGCGGCCGCCAGCGGCCCCAGCACAGGGATGAACTCGAGCGCGCCCGCCAGGGTGGCCAGCAACAGGCTATAGGGCACACCCATCAGACTGAAGGCCACGCCGCAGGCGCAGAAGGTCGCCAGCGCAAGCAGCACCCATGCCCGGATAAATTGCCCGAGCAGCAGGTGCACGTCGGCCAGCACCTCTTCCCAGACGGCACGCCTCGATGGTTCCACCGCTCCCAGCAGCCGCGCTTTCAGTTCCGCGCCGTCTTTGAGCAGGAAGAAGCTGAGCACCGCCACGAGCACGATGACGATGAGGCCGCCCACCACGGAGGCCACCCCCGCCGTGGCTTTTTGCAGCAGCGGCACCAGCATCTGTCCTGCGTTGGCCAGGGTGTTGCGCAGGTTGTCCAGAAGCGCTGCCCTGGTCGGGGCCAGCCAGGCGGGACCCCAGGTCTGCAATCTCGCGTCCAGAGTTTGAACCCACAGGGGCAGGCGGGCTGCCATTGCCGAAGCTTCCTCACCTACCTTGACGCCGAGCAACACCAGCAGCAACAGGAGAAGGCCCAGAAAGAGCACATAAACGGCGGCCAGGGAAAGCGTGCGCGACAGGCGCCGGCGCGTGAAGCGGCCGAGCACGTTCACCAGTGGCGCCACCAGATAAGCGACCAGCACCGCGGCGAACAGCACAAACAGCACGTGGCGCAACCGGTAAAGCAGCCACAGCGCGGCCCCCACCAGGAACACGCTCCAGGCGGCGCGCGCGGCGCGCGGCTCGATGCCCAGCATGCTGTTATGCTAGCAACCCGCGGGAGTCGTACACTACGGGCGATATGCTGACGGCGATTGCTTTCGGACTGCTTGTGGCGAGCGAACCCGAGACGATTCTGCTGTGGCCCGCCGGCGCGCCGGGCGCGGTGGGAAACGAGGATGCCGACAAGCCCACGCTCACGGTGTATCTGCCCGCCGCTGAGCGGGCGGTACCCACGGCTGTGGTGGTCTGCCCGGGCGGGGGCTACGCGACGCTGGCCATGGACCACGAAGGACGGCAGGTGGCGCAGTGGCTGAACGCGCTGGGTGTGGCGGCTTTCGTGCTCAAGTACAGGCACGGGCCGCGTTACCGGCATCCTGCGCCGCTTCAAGACGCCCAGCGCGCGCTGAGGCTGGTCAGGGTGCGCGCCAACGAGTTCCATGTGGCGCCGGACCGCATCGGCATCTGGGGCTTTTCGGCGGGCGGTCACCTTGCTTCCACCGTGGCCACGCACTTCGACGAGGGCGATTCGGGCGCGGCCGATCCCGTTGAACGGGCCAGTTGCCGGCCCGATTTCGCCATCCTGGCCTACCCCGTGATCAGCTTCACGACGGAGTACGTGCACAAAGGATCGCGGCGCAACCTGCTGGGCGATAATCCTGATCCCGCGCTAGTCGAGAATCTGTCCAACGAAAAGCGGGTGACGCCGCGCACGCCGCCCACCTTCCTTTTCCACACCAACGAGGACAAGGGCGTGCCGGCGGAAAACAGCGTTCTTTTTTACCTGGCGCTGCGCAAAGCAGGCGTGCCCGCCGAGCTCCACATCTACGAGCGCGGCCGCCACGGCGTGGGACTGGCGCCGGGCGATCCGGTGCTCTCGAGCTGGCCGCAGCGGCTGGCCGACTGGCTGCGCCTGCGCGGTTTGCTGGCGCGTTGAACGGAGAGGGCCATGCGGGCTGCACCGTAGCCTCAGGCCGCGCCAGGCTTGAAGCCGCGCAGCCGCGGCGCCTCGAGCGGCCGCTCCCACTCCTCGAGCAGTCGTCTCAACTCGGCAACCAGTGCGGGCTGGGCAGTGCTCGCATCGTGCTCCTCGCGCTCGTCGCGCGAAAGATCGTGCAGCTGCTGGCGATCGTTGTCTATGACCAGCTTCCAGGTGCCGCGCCGCACCGCCTTGCGCCTGTCGTTGCCGCGCTTGTAGCGCCAGAAGACCGTGCGCGAGAAGGGCTGTGCGTGGCCCGCGAGAACGGGCAGGAGATCGACGCCGTCGAAGCGTACACTGCCGGGCGAGAGGCCCGCGGCCTCGAGCAGCGTGGGCGCCAGGTCCATGGTCAGCATGAGCTGGCCGGTGATGACGCCCGCGGGTAAAAGCCGGGGCCAGCGCATCAGGCAGGGGATGCGGATGCCTCCCTCCCAAAGCGTACCTTTGCCCCCGCGCAGCGGGCGGTTGCTGCCGTTTGGATCCGCGCCGTTGTCGCTGATGAAGATCACAATCGTGTCTTGGGCGACGCCGAGCCGTTCGAGTGCAGCCAGCACGTCGCCCACGCGTGCGTCCATCCGTTCCACCATGCGGGCGTACGTGGGTCGGTGCCCCTGGCGCCGCGGGGCTGTGCCGGTGGCGGGGTCGAATCCGTCGGGATCCTGGATGGGCGTGTGCGGCGCGGTGAAAGCCAGGTACAGAAAAAACGGCTGCCGCGCGCGCTCGAGCCAGGCGATAGCCTCCCCCGCTATGAGGTCGGTCAGGTAGCCTTTGCGTTGAAGCGGGCGGTCGTTTTGGTAAAGCACGTGGCGGCCGTCGTCTTCGGTGTGCTTGAAGTAGTCCGCATTGCCGCCCAGGATACCGAACCAAGTGTCGAAGCCGTGGCGGCTGGGCCAGAACTTGGGGCGGTAGCCGAGGTGCCATTTGCCGAAACAGCCGGTGGAGTAGCCGGCGCGCTTGAGCAGGCGCGGCAGAGTTGGCTCGGTGGCCGGCAGGCCGAGTTCGCCGCGCTCGGCAAGCCAGATTGCTTCGTCGTAACGGCCCACGTCGCCCACGCCGATGGCGCATTCCAGGCCTCCCACCCGCTGCTGGTAGCGCCCGGTCAACAACGCCGTGCGCGTGGGTGTGCATTCGGGGGCGTTGGCGTAGGCCTGCGTGAAACGCACACCGGCGCGCCCGATCCCGTCGATGTTGGGCGTGCGGATGTCAGGGCTGCCGTAGCAGGAGAGGTCGCCCCAGCCCAAGTCGTCGGCCACGATGAGAACGATGTTCGTCGATGGCCGGTGCGCGGCCGCGGCCCCGAGACGCAGGAGCTGGCGGCGCGTCATAGGTGGGTAGTGTAACACGGGCCGGGTTAGCCAGGCCTCGATTGCCGGCCGCCGGGGCGGGCTTATAATATAATGGGTCCGAGGTTTGGGAACATGCGGCTCTTTCCTTTGATACTCGCAATGTGGGTTTGCCTGGCGCAGAATCCCTATGGGCGCATCACCGGCAGGGTGACCGACGCAGCGGGCGCGGTCGCGCCGGGAGCGAGCGTCAAAGCGATCAACATCGAGACCAACGTCTCTGTTTCCACGGTCAGCAACAACGAAGGCAACTACGAGATACCTAACTTGAATCCGGGTCGCTACCGGCTGATTGTCGAGCTGGCGGGTTTCAAGCGTTATGAGCGCGGCCCGTTCGAGCTGCGCGTGGGGGATGTGCTGACGATTGACGTTTCGCTCGAGCTGGGCGCTATCGCGGAAAGCGTGACGGTGACGGCTGAAGCTCCGCTGCTGGAATCGGCCAGCGCCAGCTTGGGGCAGGTGGTGGACAACCGGCGCATTCTCGATCTGCCTTTGCCGGGGGCCAGCCCGATGTATCTCACGCAACTGGCCCCCGGCGTGGTTTCCACCAACCCGCCGACCCATGGCTGGCTGCCTCATGCGGTGGACGCGGTGTCGGACCTCGCCACCTCGGGCACACGCACCCGCTCGAGCGAGTTCACGCTCGATGGCATCCCGAACGTCTCGCGCAATGGCCAGCTCTCCTTCTCTCCCCCGCCTGAGATGCTCCAGGAATTCCGCCTGCAAACGGCCGCCTTCGATGCCTCGGTGGGGCATTTCACGGGCTCTTACGTGAACATGGTTCTTAAGAGCGGCACCAATGACTTTCACGGCAACCTCGTCTTCGGGCACGTGAGCCGCCCGCTCATGACCAAGCCGTTTTTCACCAATCGCTTCATCTACGACACCTCGACCGGGCCTGTTACTCCCGAAAAAATCGCCCAAGCCTGGCCGCCCGTGAAAACCAATCGTTATCGCGCAACGGTCAGCGGGCCATTGTGGTTGCCCAGGCTGTACGACGGGCGGAATCGCACTTTTTGGACTTACGGTGTGGATGTGCTCGATCGTATTCGGCCGGAGCAAGCTTTTTATACGGTTCCTACCGCGCGCGAGCGGCAGGGCGATTTTTCCGAGTTGCTGGCGCTCGGGACGCAGTACCAGATTTACGATCCGGCCACCATCGCGCCGGCTGCCGCGGGACGTTTCAGCCGGCAGCCTTTTCCCGGCAACATCATTCCTGCCAATCGGCTGGACCCCATGGCGAAGCGCATTCTCGGCTATTACCCGCTGCCAAACGCCGCCGGTACCATTGACGGGCGCAATAACTATTCGGATCCCAGGCCGCGGCGCATTGATTACCACAGCCAGACTGCCCGAGTAGACCAGGTCTTCAAGGAGTCGCATCGCCTCTACGGCTCGCTGAGTTGGGCTTACCTGCTGGAAACTTGGGACAACGCGTTCCACAACGACTCCAAAGGCATGGCGCGCAACCGGCAGCACCGCGGCTTCGCGCTGGACGACGTGATTACGCTGCGGCCCGACCTGGTCCTGAATTTGCGGTACGGGCTGACGCGGTTCATTCTCTACGATCGCCCGCTGAGCCTGAACTTCGATCTGGCGTCGCTTGGCTTTCCAGCCTCGCTGGTCAACTTGCTGGACCGGAAAGTTAGCGCGTTTCCCGAAATCCTGGTGGATGGCTACGCCACGCTCGGATACAGCTCCGGTTTCCGCAACGCGACGACTTACCACACTTTTGCAGCCTCAGCCTCTCACATTCGCGGCAATCACAGCTTGCGCTGGGG
>JBMFPL010000215.1:0-6331 GCA_049969115.1 Bryobacteraceae bacterium
CCGGCATTCCCCTTCGTGCAATTCCAACAGCTTCCAGAGCGTGGCTACGTCGGCCAGCTCGAAGTTATAAACCGAGAACTGGAGCTCGTCGGCGCGCCGCACGTCGCCGTAAGTGACCCCGGGCGCCCACTCGATCTCGTAGACGCTGGACTTATTCTGGAGGAAGGCCGCCAGGCGCTCCATCCCATAAGTCAGCTCGACCGGAACTACGTCCAGGTCGAGGCCGCCGCACTGCTGGAAGTAAGTGAACTGGGTGATTTCGAGCCCGTCCAGCATCACTTGCCAGCCAATGCCCCAGGCGCCCAGGGTGGGCGATTCCCAATTGTCTTCCTCGAACTTGATGTCGTGCTTGCGCAGGTCAATGCCGATGGCCTCGAGACTTTCCAGGTACTGTTCCTGGATGTCGGTGGGCGAGGGCTTGAGGATCACTTGCAACTGCCAGTGTTTGTAAAGGCGATTGGGATTCTCGGCGTAGCGTCCGTCCGCGGGCCGGCGGCTTGGCTGGATGTAAGCCACCCGGTAAGGCTGCGGGCCGAGCACACGGAGGAAGGTTTCCGGGCACATGGTGCCCGCGCCCACTTCGACGTCGTAGGGTTCCTGGACGATGCAGCCGCGCTCGCCCCAGAACTGCTTGAGCTTCATCAAAATGTCCTGAAACGTAAGCATCGTCACTGCGACCTGTCGCCGCGGCGCGCGAGCCTCATGCCGTCTCCAGCAAAGGGGCAGTCACCAGCTTCCGCTCGATATGTTCCTCGATCTGGCGGATGAGGAAACGGCGCAAATCGGCGGCGGTCTCGCGACTCCATGAGCGCGGCGTCATGCGGCTGATCGGCGTGTGCAGGATTTCCTCAGCCAGCTCCTGCGAACCCGGCTCCACGCGCAAGGGCGGAAGCCAGCCGGCCAGTTTCACCGCCCACAACGTGAAGTAAGCCACCGCCTGCCAGACGCCGGCCGCCCCCGTCGCCCGCAGATGATCGAGCATCGCGAGCAGCAACCGGAAGAACTTTTCGTTGGGTTCGGCCGGGGGCAGCAATTGCTCGGTCACTTCTGCCATGTAGTCCAAGGCGACGCCCACGGCGTAGTCGGAGACGAGCGCGAAAGGAGACCAGATCAGCTCGCAGGCATCCAGCGTCACCAGCTCCCTCGTTTCGCGCCAGAAATACGTCATCCTCACGTGCGAAAGCCGCTCCAGTCCCGCGCCGAAGCGGCTCCTGGGCCGCCGCGCACGCGGCGCCGCCCCGCGCAGCTTGCCCGCGTCCCTGGCCAGAAAACTCACGATCAAATCGGCCTCCCGGAAGGGATAGGTACGAAGCACGAGGGCTTCGCTCACGCGGGCCGGCATCAGCGATCGGCGAACCTTTCAGAGTAACAAAGAGCGGACGCTCCGGTCCAGTTTCCGCGAGGCCGCCGGCGGCGGGCGTCGCAGCGCGGGTGTTATACTCGCTTACTTCAAGGAAGGCCATGAGCGAAGCCACCGAGGCGCCCGCCCAGACCGAGCTTCAAGATCCCAATCTGGTGGACCGTCTCCCTGACGGCACCAAGGTCAAGCGGCGCATCCTGCGCCAGCGCGCTTGCAACGAGAAGGACGCGAAGGGCAAGTTGTGTGCCGGTCACCTCAAGCGCTGGTACTTTTTCGGGGAAGAGATCAAGCGGCGCTTCGGCGAGAACGCCGAAATCTACCGCTGCGAGCGCTGCAAGACCCTGTACCTGCCCCATCCGGCCGAGGAACCTCGCACCGGCACCCTCTGCTGGTAACGCCTAAGGACGGAGGAGCCCGCGCGACGGGATGGGACCTCAGCGCGGGTGCCCGTGTTCGGGCTGGGACCGGGCGCCGGGGCGTCCGGAACTTGGAGCACCCGCTTCGCAGTTCCTCACCGGCGAGGCCCGCGTCCGAAATAGCATCGCCGGCAAGGCCGGACCGTCCCCGGAACCTGCGGTCCCGGGAGTGAAAAGGCTATGAGTGCAAAAAAAGACCCTCTGTTGCGACTCGCAGCCCGCAATCCGGAGCGGCGTGTGGCATGAAACATCGGCTCCCGCAAGCACGCTGTCTCGAACTCCACCGCTCCCTGCCGGTCTGCCTGCCGCAGCAGAGGGCAGGTCTATCGGAGATCTTCCATCAACTCGCCCCTCCTACTTGCACGCCCGCTTCCGCCAGTGCTTAGCGATAACCGGTTGAAAACACAAGCTCTTTTTCGAGAGAAACTGACCCGCGCGGGGTCACCCGCCACAGTGGCTGTGTCGCCATGACACAATCGGATTTGATCCGCTCCGGCTTTGGCGTCCTTGTTCTGGCTTGCGCGATCAGCGGCGGCCAACCGGCCCCGCCGCCTGATACCGGCTACCAGGTCGGGACCGCACCTCCGCGCCTGCTGCTGCGGCCGCAACGGCTTCGGCTCCTGCAACGCGAGCGGGCCCGCCAGTCCATGCGCTGGGAGCAGCTTGCCGCGCTGGTCGAGAGGCGCGCGCAGTTGCCTGAACCCGGCTTCGCGCTGGCGCTTTATTACCGCGCGAGCGGCGACGAGCAGGCGGGCCGCCAGGCGGTGGCCTGGGCGTTGTCGGCGGGCAGCGACTTGCGGCAGCTCGCGCTGGTGCTGGACTGGTGCGGCCCGACGATGGACGCGTCCCAAACCGAACGGTTGGCGAAACGCCTGGAACAGGCGCTGGGCACCAAACCCGGCGACGGCGTGGCGGAGAATCGCTCCCGCGCGCTGGCGGCCATAGCACTGACTGATTACCGGCCCCAACTGGCGGCCGCCGAGCTGCGCCGGCTAGTGGAAAACTGGTGGCGAGGCAAGCTCGTCCCTGCCCTCCAGCAAGGCAGCCCCATCCCGCGCCAGGACCACTACGCGCTCTTCGAGTTGCTCCATGCTCTGCGCGACAACCTCGACTTGGACTTGCGCGAGGACGCCCGGTGGTACTTCAAGGACCTGCCCCTGTACCGGCTGATCAGTTACTATCCCGCCACGTATCCGAGCGCGGAAAACGATTACCGCATCCCTGCCTCGGCCAGCGCCCAGCCCGACCTCGTCGCGGCGATGTTGTCGCGCGCCGCGGACATGGCGATGGTGGCTTACGAGCCCAATGCGCAGGAAACCCAGTTTCTGCAAGGCTGGGTCATGCAGGACCGGTATTTGATGCGGCACCCGTTTGGAGTTCCTTACGAGTTTCTCTGGGCCAACCCCTATCATCCCGGCCTCACCTACCACAGCCTGCCGCTGATCCACCACGATCCGAGACTGGGCATGCTTTTCCTGCGCTCTAGCTGGGAGGACGACGCCGCGTGGCTGGGCTGGTTCGAGGGTTCGCTCCAACTTTGCCGCGAAGGCCGTCCCGAGCGGCTAGATCCGCGCAAGAATGGGGCGCCGATCCAAATAGGGGAGGCCACGGTCATCCCCGTGGCCGGCCGCTCGCGCCTCGCTTTGCCGCGAAGCGCGGGCCCGATCTTCCTGTTGGGCCTCGAGCCGGGCCGCCACTACGAACTCGAAGTAGACGACGAGGAAATGCGGGAAGAGCAAGCCGATCGCGGCGGGATCCTAGTCTTGCCTGCGGGCACGGCACAGGGCTTGCGCCTTCGCGCCAGTTCGCCTGCCGCGCAGCGCTGACGCCCTTCAGCGATACCAGTTGCGCACCCGCACTTCGATGCCAGTCCCGGCCAGCGCCCTCTCGAGCACGCTCAAGTCCGAATTGCGATAGTGGTAGGGGTAAACGACTTTGGGCTTGAAGGTCCGGATCGCCTCCGCAGCTTCTTCGGGCGGCATGGTGTAAGGCAGATTCATGCAGACAAAGGCGGCGTCAATGTCGCGCAGCGCTTTCATCTCCGGGATAGCTTCCGTATCTCCGGAGATATAGAAACGCTTGCCGCCGTAAGCCAGCACATAGCCGTTACCCTGGCCCTTTTCGTGGTAAAGACGGCCGGGGCCGGGCCCGCGTTGGATATTGTAAGCCGGGACAGCTTCGATTTCCCACTTTCCGAAGCTCTTTTTCTCACCGTTGCGGATCACCGTAGCGCCGGGAATGGTTTTCAGCGCGGCCTGGGGAGCGAAGATCTGCGTACTGGTCTTGCGCAGCCGCGCGATCACCCCGGCGTCGAGATGATCGCCGTGGGTGTGCGTGATCAGGATCAGGTCCGCGGGAGGCAGGTCGCGATAATTCTGCTCGCCGACCGGGTCCACGTGGATCACCTGTCCGCCCGCCTCGATCATGAGACTGGCGTGTTGGATGGGCGTGATGCGAACCGATCCGGCGGCAGTGGGGAATTCGTCGGAAGAGCGCTGCGCCTGGACAGCGAGCGTTATAGCCAACACGAGCACGCGCGGCATTCCCATGCGCAGCATTGTAGCGGAACCGGGGCTCGCCTTTTCAGGAGTGCCGGCGAGGCGCAGGCCACCAGCGCGGCACGCGACGGCAGTATTCGCGGTACTCCTCGCCGAAGCGACGCTCCATGTCGCGCTCTTCGTAAGCGCGGATGAACCAGCGGATGTAAATGAGGAACCCGGCAAAGCACAACCACAGCCCCACCGAGCCGCGCAGCAGGGCCAGCCCGGCCAGGATCGCGCCCACAGCGTACATCATGGGGTTGCGGACGACCCTGTACGGCCCGCTGGTGACCAAGCGTTTGGTCTTGGCAGCAAAAGGATGCGGCGTGCCGCGTCCCTGACGCACGAGCAGCCACGTGCACCAGGCGCCAAGCGCGGCGCCGGCCAGCAGCAGGACGCCCCCGGCCAGGGGCGCGCGCGGCCCTTGCCATCCAACGGCGGCGTCCAGCCACGTCCACGACCACACCACCAGAACCACCAGCACGGGATACCACAGGTGACGGACCCAGCGCATCGGAACCGTCAGATGCTGTAACGGGTCTGGCGGCGCACCTGGTGCCGCTGGAGCGCCAGCTCGATCAGTCGGTCAATCAATCTCGGGTAGGGCAGGCCGGTGGCCTCCCACATGCGCGGGAACATGCTGATGGAAGTGAAGCCGGGAATGGTGTTGATCTCGTTGATGTAGATCCGGCCGGTCGCGGTCTCCCAAAGGAAATCCACGCGCGCCATGCCCTCGCACTCGACTGCCCGGTAACAGGCGACTGCCAGGCGTCGCACTTCCCGGGTGACGTCCTCGGGAATCCGGGCAGGCACGATGAGCTGGGCGGAATCCAGAATGTATTTGTCTTCGTAATCGTAGAACTCGCGCGAAGGGACGATCTCGCAGGGCAGGGAAGCCTCGGGCCGCTCGTTGCCCAGCACCGCGCACTCCAGCTCGCGGCCCTGGATGGCGCGCTCGGCGATCACCTTGCGATCGTACTGGGCGGCCAGCTCGAGCGCCGCTTCCAGTTGCTGGCGGTCTTTAGCCTTGGATACCGCGACCGAAGATCCCAGATTGGCGGGCTTGACGAAAACCGGGTAGCCGAAACGTTGCTCGATGGCGACCGGATCCAGCGCGCCCCGGTACTGCACCAGGTAATCCACCACGGGCAAGCCGGCGTCGCGGCACAAACGCTTCATTACGTCCTTGTCCATGGAGACCGAACTGGCCAGAACGCCCCCGCCCACGTAGGGCAGGTCGGCCAGCTCCAGCAGGCCCTGCACGGTGCCGTCCTCGCCGAAGGATCCGTGCAGGACCGGGAAGACCACGTCAATGCCAGAGTTGGCGCCGGGCTCGGGCAGGATGGGATGCGGCTGCCAGCGTCCTTCCTTGGTGATGAAGAAACGCAGGACCTCGTAGCGTTCCGGGTCCATGGCAGCGATCACGCTCTCGGCCGAACGGATAGAGATCTCGTGCTCGCCGCTGCGCCCGCCGTAAAGCACCGCCACGCGCAGCTTCATAGGATGCGCTTCCCCAGAGCGGACATCACCAGCTCGACGGCCAGCACGGCCGTGCGGTTGGCTTCGTCAATGACGGGATTCACTTCCACCACCTCCATGGAAACCATGCGCCCGGAATCGCAGATCATCTCCATGGCGAGATGGGCTTCGCGGTAGTTCAGGCCGCCGCGCACCGGGGTGCCCACGCCGGGCGCCTCCTGCGGATCCACGCTGTCCATGTCCAGCGACACGTGGAAGCCTTCGGTTCCCGCGGTGGCGATCTCGATGGCCTCGGCCATGATGGCGCGCATGCCGCGCTCGTCGATATCGCGCATAGTGAAGGCGCGCACACCCGAGCGCTTCACGTGTGGCTTCTCCAGCAAGTCCACGTCGCGCAGGCCGACGAGAGCGACGTTCTTGGGCTCCACTTTGGGGGCGAAGCCGTAGATGTGCGTCAGGGCGCGCGGTCCCAGGCCGATCGAGCAGGCCAGCGGCATGCCGTGGACGTTGCCGCTGGGGCTGGTCTGCGGCGTGTT
>JBMFPL010000216.1:0-6274 GCA_049969115.1 Bryobacteraceae bacterium
GGGCAGGGGTGGGGCCTCGGCCGCCTTGCTTTTTTCTTCAAGGGCCTGGCGTGCCCGTTCCAGAGTAAGGGCCAGCCGCTCCCGCTCGATGGGTTTGAGCAGGTAATCGAGGGCCTGGACGCGGAAGCCTTCCACTGCGTACTGGTCGTAAGCCGTCGCCAGCACGAATTTCGGCAGCGGGACCTTTTTCTCCTGAAGCTTGCGGATAACTCCGAAGCCGTCCAGGCCAGGCATCTGCACGTCCAGGAAGACCAGATCCGGCTCGGTTTGTTCGATCAGGCGGATGGCCTCGATCCCGTTGGTGGCCGCCCCGAGAACCTCGATGCCCGGGAAACCTTTCAGCAGGTAAATGAGCTCGTCGCAGGCAGGTTTTTCGTCGTCCACCACCAGGGTGGTTATAATGCCTGGTGCCCTCTGCGGCATGGCTATGTTAGTATAACATTTTGCGCGTCGGCTGCGCGCTGTTTGCAGCAAACCAGGAGGGTAATGATTTGGCTGAAAAGGGCAACGTCACCATTCGTCCCGCGCAGGGGCGCCTAGGGGTTCTCACGCCTGGCCTGGGAGCGGTCACCACGACCTTCGTGGCCGGCGTGGAGGCCATCAAAAGGGGGTTGGGACGGCCCATCGGATCCCTGACCCAGATGGCGACGATCCGGCTGGGCAAGCGCACCGAGGGCCGCTGCCCGCTCATCCGGGATTTCGTGCCGCTAGCGGGTCTGAAGGATCTGGTCTTCGGCGCCTGGGATATTTTCGAGGACAACGCCTATGAAGCGGCCTTGAAGGCCGGCGTGCTCGAGCGGAGCCTACTAGAGCAGTTGCGTGAACCACTCGAAGCCCTCCGCCCCATGAAAGCGGTCTTCGATCCCGAGTACGTGCGCAGGCTCAACGGGCCCAATGTCAAGCAGGGGCGGTCGAAGATGGAGCTGGCCGAAATGCTGATGGAGGACATCGAGCAGTTCCGCCGCTCCACGGGTGCCGAGCGCCTGGTGATGATCTGGTGCGCTTCGACCGAAGTTTACAAGCGGCCGAGCGAAGTGCACCAGAGCCTGGCCGCATTCGAGGCCGGGCTGGCCAGCAACCATCCCGATATCGCCCCCAGCCAGATTTACGCTTACGCTTCCCTGAAATGCGGCGTGCCCTTCGCCAACGGAGCGCCCAATCTCACCGTCGAGATCCCGGCCCTGGTCGAGCTGGCGCGCGAGCGCCAGGTGCCTATCGCGGGGAAGGATTTCAAAACCGGGCAGACTTTCATGAAGACCCTGATTGCGCCGGGGTTGAAAGCCCGCATGCTGGGGTTGACCGGCTGGTTTTCGACTAATATTCTGGGCAACCGGGACGGCGAGGTGCTCGATGACCCGGCATCCTTCAAGACCAAAGAGGAGAGTAAACTCTCCGTACTCCACACCATCCTGCAACCCCAGCTTTATCCGGAACTGTACGGCAATTTCTGGCACACGGTGCGCATCAATTACTACCCGCCGCGGGGCGACGCCAAGGAGGGCTGGGATAACATTGACATTTTCGGGTGGCTCGGTTATCCTATGCAAATCAAAATTGATTTCCTCTGCCGCGACTCTATCCTGGCCGCCCCCATCGTGCTGGATCTGGCGCTTTTTCTCGATCTGGCGCAGAGGGCAGGGATGCGCGGCATCCAGGAGTGGCTGTCCTTCTACTTCAAGGCGCCCATGACGGCGCCCGGTCTCTACCCCGAGCACGACGTGTTCATCCAGCTCATGAAGCTGAAGAATACGCTGCGCTGGATGCGCGGCGAGGATTTGATCACTCACCTCGGCCTGGAATACTACGACTGAAGCGGCGCGTTCATGGAACGGGATCAAACTGCGGATCAACGGCCCAGGAAAGTCCTGGTCATTGGCGGAACGCTTTTCATTGGCCGGCTGCTGGTGGCGGAGCTGCTGAAGGCCGGACATGAGGTATGGGTTTTGCATCGCAAGCCCGAACACGACTTGGGCAAAAAGGTCCGCAACCTGGTGGCAGACCGTAACGACCCGGAGGCGGTGGGCCGCGTTCTCGGCGAGCACAAGTTCGAGGTCGTCTTCGACAACGTGTACGACTGGGAGCGCGGCACCACAGCGGCGCACGTAGAAGCGACGGCCCGCGCCGCCGCCCATTCTGGCCTGCACCGTTACGTGTTCATGTCAAGCGTCGCGGCTTACGGTGACGGGCTGAACCACCATGAGGGCGACGCGCTGGCGCCGGACGATCACCCCGATCCCTACGTGCGCAACAAGGCGACCTCAGAGAGGGCGCTGTTCCGGCTTCACCAGCGGCACGGGTTGCCGGTCGTGACCTTGCGGCCCCCGTTCGTATACGGGCCGGGCAACCCTTTCTACCGCGAGGCCTTCTTTTGGGACCGGCTGCGCGACAACCGCCCGATCATCCTGCCCGGCGATGGCCGGCGCCTGATGCAGTTCGTCTACGTGCGCGATCTGGTGTGGGCCTGCCTGCGGGTCATGGAGGTCTCGGCGGCGGTCGGGCACGCTTTCAACATCGCTAACCCGCGCGCCGTGACGCAGGCCGAACTGGTGGCCGCGCTGGCCGAAGCGGCGGGCAAGAAGGCCAACGTGGTGCGGATTCCCCGCGAGCGCATCTATCAGGCAGGCGGGCGGGTCATGAGCCCGCCATACTATTTCGGCGTCTATTTCGATCTTCCGCCCATCACCATGCTGATCAGCAAGGCGCAGCGCTTGCTGGGATTCAAGCCCACTGATTTCGCGGAGGGCCTCAAGCAGACTTACCGCTGGTACGCGCGCCACGGGCAGCGGCGACCTGTAGATTACAGTTTCGAAGACAGCTTGCTGGCTTCCGCCCAACTGACAGCGGCCGAAACCCGGTAAGTCACGGTCCCCGGCGGGTGTTCTTGCGCCAGGGCCAGAACTTATAGCAATAGATGCTTCCGAGCAGGACAAGGAGAGCACCCCACCAGATGGCCGCGTGCAAGTGGGCCAGGGCCTGGGGCAGGCCCGAAGGGCAGTAGTAGTTCCAGATCCCCGCCCCCATGATCAGCACGCCGTAGACCGTCAGCAGCGACCCGATGAAAAACCAGATCGAAATACGCTGATCGTCGCCCGTCATCTCTCCCCCTACCAGAAGATGATATTCAGCGCCACAAAGCCCACGCCCACCACCGCGGCCCAGAAACCAGGCCGCTGGAACAGAGGCCACTGGCCGTGGGAGGGGACCTCCGTCAGGCCATAGACCAGGCCCGCCAGCTCTTTGTCCGGCTTCGGCCGCGTGACCAGGCTGACCAGCACAGTGACTGCCACGTTGGCGATCAGCGTCCACATCGCCCGGTAAATGTTGTCCGCCATGTCGCGGGCCTGCGGGGAAAAGGCCACGTAGCGGACTGCCGAGGGATCCAGCTTGACCCAGAGAAACAGCAGGAACGAGACGATCATGCCCGCCAGCAGGCCCCAAAATCCAGCCGCGGGCGTGGTGCGCTTCCAGAGCATGCCCAGCAGCACGGTGCCGAACATAGGTACTACGAAAATCACGAAGACGACCTGCGCGTACACGATGATGCTGGAGAAGTGCATCACCAGGTAAGCGGTGGCGATGCTGATGAACACGCCCAGGATCGTGCACCAGCGGCCCATGCGCACATAGTGCGCGTCGGAGGCTGCCTTGCGAATGAGCGGCCGGTAAATGTCGTAGGTCCATACCGTGGCGAACGCGCTGACATTGCCGGCCATGCCTGACATGAAGCCGGCAATGAGTGCAGTGACCCCGAGGCCCAGCAATCCCGGGCCGCAGTAACGGGCCATCATCAGGGGGAGGACCTCGTTGTAACTGTGGGCGCCCGTAGCCAGCGCTTCAGGTTCGCTCACCAGCGTGAACGGCAACACGGCGCGGCCCAGCAGGCCGGGCAGGATCACGATGAGGGGAACCATCATTTTGAAAAAGCCGCCGATGACGGTTCCGAGCTGGGCCGAGCGCAAATCGCGCGCCGCCATCACGCGCTGGATGATGAGGAAATCCGTGCACCAGTAACCGAAAGAGATGGCCAGGCCCCAGCCGAATACGATCCCGGTCCAGTGGATGCCCATGGGGTTGTCGGCGAACGACCCGGTGGTGCGCCACATGTGGGTGAAGTCCTGCCCCGGGAAATTTCGGGCGATCCGCTCGACCATGCCGCTCCAGCCCCCGGCCTCGATCAAGCCCAGAATGGGAACGATCAGGCTTCCCAACCAGATCAGGAAAAACTGGAGAACCTCGTTGAAAATGGCCGAACGCAGCCCGCCGGCCATGACGTAAAGCGCCACCGTCAGCGAGGAAACCCAGATAGAAAAGTGAATGTCCCAGCCCAGGATGACCTTCATGATCACGGCCATCGAGTACATGTTGATGCCGCTCATCAGGATGGTCATTATGGCGAAAGAGATGGCCGACAGCGCTCGCGCTTGCTCGCCATAACGCAATTTCAGGTAACCAGGAACCGAGTGAGTCCGGCAAATGTAATAGAAGGGAAGCATGACCAGCGCGAGAAAGAGGATGGCGGGAATGGCCGCGATCCAGTAAGCGTGGCCTACCAGGATGCCGTACTGGTAGGTGGCGGCGGCGTAACCCATGGTTTCCAGCGAACCCAGATTGGCCGAGATGAAGCTTAACCCGGCGATCCAGGCGGTCATCTCGCGGCCGGCCATGAAAAAGTCCTCGCCCGTGGCTGCGAATCGTTTCAGATAGAAACCGATGCCCAGCACGAGGGCGAAGTAAAGGATGACGATGAGCAGGTCAACCGGACTCATCGTCAGCACGTGGGTGGCGCCAGCAAGCAGGCAAAAGGGCAGATTCATTTCCGGTTCGCGCGCAAGTGTTTCATTGTACACCGGCGCGCCGCCGGCTCACATGGCCGGGCCTCACTGGCCGCCGTATTTGACCAGCAGGGAGTGAACGCGGGAAAAGAGGAGGCCGAGCGTGGGCGCCACGGGGGTGAGAATGGCGCCCGCAGCCACGGCGACGAAGCCTGCCATCAGCGCATACTCGATCAGGTCCTGGCCATGCTCTTGCTGCCAAAAGCGGCGCCATGGGCCCGGTGGTTTCATCGGGGCTGCTCCGTCCCTCATCGTCGCATCGCCGGGTTGGAGCATCAATCGGGCGTGCGCCGGAGATCGTGATCGGAAGGCCCCCAAGGCAACCCATGGAAGCGCCTGAGGGCCGGTGCGGGTGCTCGAAATTCCGGCCTCAAAAGTCGCCCTCGTACGTTATATTGCGGTAGGGAGGCTACGCCGTGCGCATGCTCTGGCGAGAGTTCCGCGAGCTGGTGCGGGGACCGGAGTTCCTGGCCATCCTGATCATTTGCCTGCTACTGGGCACCGGCTGGCCGCAGTGGGCTTGCCCGGCCTGGGACCACACCTCGATCCAGGACCGGGTCTCGCGAATCCTGACCGCCTGCCCGCTCGAGGAACTTTTCGATGCCTTGCAGGGCGCTGCGCGGTGGCTGCACTGAGGCCGCCGGGAGCGCCGGCTGGCCGGCTACACTGTAAGGGATGTCGCTGCGCAAATTGACCGCTCACGTGAAGGCGGCGGGTTGAGCGTCCAAGCTGGGTCCGGGGTTCCTGGACCGGGTGCTCGCCGCGCTGCCGCGCGTGGCTGACGAAAACGTACTGGTCGGTTTCGACACCGCCGACGACGCGGGGGTCTACCGGCTGACGCCGGAGTGTGCTCTTGTTCAGACAGTGGACTTTTTCACCCCTATCGTGGACGATCCTTTTACGTTCGGAGCCATCGCAGCCGCCAATTCGCTCAGCGACATCTATGCCATGGGCGCCCGGCCGCTGTGCGCGCTTTCCATCGTGGCTTACCCGGCGAAAGGAGATCCCGAGGAGCTGCGCGAGATCCTGCGGGGCGGGGCCGAAAAGATGCGGGAAGCAGGCTGCGCCCTTCTGGGTGGGCACAGCGTGGCGGACGATGAAATCAAGTTCGGATACGCGGTGACGGGCACGGTCCACCCAGCGCGCGTGATTACGAACTCGGGAGCCAAGCCGGGCGACGTGCTGGCGCTCACCAAGCCTCTGGGGACCGGGGTCATTGCCACAGCTCTCAAAAGGGGTACGGCGGACCCGCAGCAGGTGGCTGCATCGATCGCCTCCATGCTCGAGCTGAACCGCGAGGCGGCTGCGGCGCTGGAGGATCTCCAAGTCCACGCCATGACCGACGTGACCGGGTTCGGCCTGATCGGGCACGCCCGGGAAATGGCGGTTGCTTCCGGAGTGACGCTGGAGATCGAGGTGGAGGCGGTGTCCCTGTTGCCCGG
>JBMFPL010000217.1:0-6273 GCA_049969115.1 Bryobacteraceae bacterium
CAAGCGCCCTCCGGCGACGTGGTCGTTCACCTGCCCGTCGCCGTGCTGCCGCGCCACTTTTGCTTCAAGGCCGACGGCGGCCAGCTCTTTTTGACCGGCGCAGGCGCTGACGTCGTCGTCATCGTTTACCCCTACCGTTCCGAGGTCGCCGAAACCGTGCTCGCCGGGCGCGCTCCCGCGGCCATGGCCGTGTCCACTAACCCCGAATACCTTTTCGTGGCCAGCCCCGAAACCGGCGACGTGAACATCCTCGAAATCGAGACCCGCTACCTTGTTGCCGTGGCGCAGGTCGGTGAGAGCGTCAACGCGGTGGCCGTCACCCCCGACAACCAGTTCGCGCTGGCGCTGAATGAACGGGCTGGGACGCTGGCCGTCATCCGCGTTCCCGCGTCGGTCAGTCGTCGTCGGCGCCTGGCCCCGTTGTTCACGGTGGTGCCAGTGGGTCCGCGCCCCACGTCGCTCGCCATCGCCCGCCTCTGACGCTATCATGGTCTCCGCGAGGGCCATGCTCCCTGTTGCCCCGCGCCGTTTCCTGGCAGCAACCAGCCGCCGCTGGCGCGAGGCTCGCTTGTTCGCCCGCGCCATGACCAGCCCTTGCACGCCCATCGTGGCCCACCTGATTCCCACTCGCCGCTGCAATCTGACCTGCGCCTACTGCAACGAGTTCGATGCCCGCTCCCAGCCCGTCCCGCTCGATGCCCTCCGCAGCCGCGTGGACCGCCTCGCCGCTCTGGGCGCCAGCGCCATTACTCTCAGTGGCGGCGAACCGCTGCTTCATCCCGGCCTGCCCGATCTGGTGCGGCATATCCGCTCCCACGGCATCCTGGCCAGCGTTATATCCAACGGGTACCTGCTTTCGCCCGATCTGATCGAACAACTCAACCAGGCCGGCCTTGATTATCTCCAGCTCAGCGTGGATAACCTCGAGCCCGATGGCGTCTCCATGAAATCCTGGCACCCGCTTTTGCCGAAGCTGCACTGGCTCGCGCGCCGCGCCCTCTTCGCCGTCAATGTCAACATCGTCCTCGGAATCGGCGTGGCCCGCCCCGAGGATGCGCTCCAGATCGCGCAGCAGGCGCGTGATCTGGGTTTCCACCTCACCGTGGGTCTTGCCCATGACGGCTGGGGACGCCTCGTTCCCCTGAGCGACCGCGAACGCCGGCTCTACATGCGGCTGGCTCCGCTGCGCCGCGGCTCGTTCGCCGACTTCGCCACTTACGGCCAGTTCCAGCGCAACCTGATCGCAGGCCGCCCCAACGACTGGCGCTGCCCGGCCGGCGCGCTCTACCTCTACGTCTGCGAAAACGGCCTGGTCCACTATTGTTCCCAACAGCGTGGCCGGCCGGCGATCCCCTTGCAGAATTACACCCGGCAGGATCTGCAACGCGAGTACCATCGTCCGAAACCCTGCGCCCCCCTGTGCACCATCTCCTGCGTGCACCAGACGGCCATGCTCGACCAGCTTCGCCAGCGGCCTCTGCAAATGCTCAAGCAGTGGTTTTCCGAAGCCGCCGGGCCCGCGCGCTTGCCCGCCGTGGTCCGCCTGCTCGCATGGCTGTTTGTTCCCCCGCGGCTCGGCGGCAAGCGTCCCCGCCTGACCCGTCTGGTGACCGCCCTCGCCCTCCGCGCGCTCGGCTTGCGCTAAACTGCGCCTTTATGTCGTCCTCGTCGTCTCCCGCACGCTGGGAAAACCCCGTGCGCCGCTCGCTGCACGAAGGCAAGCCCGTCATCGGGATCACCATCATGACTCCGTCCATCGAGATCGCAGCCCGGGCGGCAACGCTGGGCTTCGACTTCCTCTGGATCGAAATGGAGCACTCCCCGATCACGCTGGAAACGCTCCGCGTCATGGTCCTGGCCTGCCGCGACCTGCCTGCCGTGCCTTTCGCCCGCGTGCCCGTCAACGAGCTGTGGACCGCCAAGCGCGTGCTGGACATGGGAGTCCACGGCGTCATCTTCCCCTTCACCAGCAGCCCCGAACTCGCCCGGCAAGCAGCCGCCGCCTGCCGCTACCCCCCGCGCGGCCGCCGTGGCTGCGGGCCCAGCCTCGCCATGCTCACCTGGCCGGAACCCGAGCGCTACCACGACTCGGCTGACGAGAACGTCATGGTGGTCGCGGTCATCGAGGAACAGTGCGCCATCGATCGTATTGACCAGATCGCAGCCGTGGAGGGCATTGACGTGCTGTTCATCGGCACCAGCGACCTGTCGTTTTCGCTCGGCCTGCGCGGCCGCCAGGACCATCCCGCGCACCGCGAGGCCGTAGCCCGCGTGGTCGAGGCCGCTCGCCGCCACGGCAAGTTCGCCGGCCGGCCCGCCCGCGACCCCGATCAGATCCGCCAGTATCTCGACCAGGGCTTCCTTTTCTTCCAGGCCACCACCGATCTGAATTTCATGGCCGACGGCGCCCGCCACTTATTGGCCCCCTTCGGCAAATCTATTAGTGCCCTACCCGGGAGGACAATCTACGGATGAGCAACCGCTACAAGTGGTACGTGGTCGGCATGCTCTGGTGCATATCTTTCTTCAATTACGCCGACCGCCAGGCGATCTTCTCCGTCTTCCCCCTGCTCGAAAAGCAGATGCACCTGGATAGCGTACAACTCGGCCTGCTCGGCTCCTCCTTCGCCTGGACCTACGGCCTCACCGCCCCGCTGGCCGGCCTGATCGTGGACCGCGTCCGCCGCAAGGCCGCCATCCTCACCGGCCTGCACGTGTGGAGCCTCATCTGCATGGCCACCGCGCTCTCCCGCAACTTCTATCACCTGCTCTTCTTCCGCGCCGCCGAGGGGCTGGGCGAAACCATTTACTACCCCGCCTCCATGTCCATGATCAGCGACTACCACGGCAAGACCACCCGCTCGCGCGCCATGGGCCTCCATCAAACCAGCGTCTACGTGGGCACCATCGGTGGGGGTTTCTTCGCCGGCTTGATCAGCCAGCATTACGGCTGGCGCTGGTCCTTCATCGTCTTCGGCGGCCTCGGCATCCTGCTCGGGGCAGTTCTGAGCCGTTTCCTCGTCGAACCCGCGCGCGGGCAAGCCGACTTGGCCGAGCTCGGGCAGACCGCACGCGTGGCTGCCCGCATGCCCTTAGGCCGCTTCCTCAAGACCGTCTGGGGCACGCCCACCGTGCTCGTGCTCATGGGCGCTTTCATCTGCGCGAACTTCGTGGCCACTGTCCTGCTCTCCTGGATGCCCAAGTTCCTCTACGACAAGTTCGGCTTCAGCCTCGCCATGGCCGGCCTCATGGCCACCCTGTTCGTGCAGACGGCCAGCATGCTCGGCTCGCCGCTGGGCGGCTGGCTGGCCGACACCCTGCGCCGCCGTTTTGCCGGTGGTCGCATGATGGTGCAGGCAGGCGCCCTGCTGGTGGGCGCTCCTTTTGTACACCTTTGCGGAACAACCGGCTCGCTGGCTTTGCTGGTGGCGGGACTCCTCTGTTGGGGGCTTTGCAAGGGCTTTTACGACGCCAACATTTTCGCCTCGGTTTACGACGTCGTCCGCCCCGAAGCCCGCGGCACCGCCGCAGGGTTCATGAACATGGTGGGTTGGTTGGGTGGCGGCACCGCCCCGCTGATCATCGGCTTCCTGGCCGCACGCGTCGGACTCGGCGCCGCGATCTCCTCGGCCGCGCTGGTCTACCTGCTGGCTTCCCTATTGCTGGCTGCCGGCCTGCTGTTCTTCGTCCGTCGCGACGTGGCGCGCATGCAAGCCGAGCTCGCCGGCTGACCCGGTCTTCAAGCCGGCTGCGCCTGACCCGCCAGGATCATCTCCGCGACCTTGCGCCCTGAAAGCAGCATGCCCCCGAAGATCGGGCCCATGCGCGGGCCCCCGTAGGCCGCGCACACGCTCATGCCCGCCACCCACAAGCCCGGGTAAATCGGGCCGGTATGCTCCACTACGAAACGTTCGGCCGCGGCCGCGTCCATCGGCCCGTCACCGATCTTGCCGCGCGGCGCAGGCAGCTCCAGCAACCCCCGGCTGGAGAGCTTCTCCACCGCCACCGCCTCGTGACCGGAAGCGTCAATGACGACCGGCCCCATGAGCGCGATGGGATCCACCGGCAGCGCGCCGTAGAGCATGGTCCTGTTGACCACCACGCCCGTCACTCGCCCGGCGTGCACGCACACGTCCTCCAGCGTGAGCAGGTTCAGCACGCTCGCCCCAGCGCGCAAGGCCGTCAGGCAGAGGCCGCAGGCCAGCTCCATGGCGTCCGCCAGGTACAGGCCGCCCTCGCGCGGTCGCCCTCTCACAGCCGCCAGCTCGAGCACCGGCAGCGCATCCTCCTGCACCACGACTTCGTTCATGCCCATGCCCCCACCCCAGATTCCCCCGCCGATGGCGAGCCTCTTTTCGATCACCGTGACCCGCTTACCCGCCCGGGCCAGCAGCGCCGCTGCCGTCAGCCCCGCCGGCCCCGCCCCCACCACGATCACATCGCTCGCCAGGCTGCGCGCCAGCTTCTCGTGATACGCTTCTACGATCGCGCGCGAAATCGCATTCTCCTCGATCTTCGCCACCAGGTCCCTCCAGGGAAATCAGTCACTGCTCCATTCCAGCTTGCCACGATTTCAGCTTGCGATACAGCGTACTCGGGTGGATGCCCAGCTCACGCGCCGCCCGCGTGCGGCTGCCCCCGTGACGGCGCAGCGCCTCCTCGATCAGTCGCCGTTCGGCCGCCTCCAGGGTCACCGGACCAGCAACCGCCCCGCTCTCCCGCGCAGGCTTGAGCTCCGGTGGCAGGTGCTCCAGCTCGATCCGTTCTCCCCTGCACAGCACAAACGCATGCTCCAGGATGTTCTCCAGCTCCCGTACATTGCCCGGGTAATCGTACTCCATCAAGCGGGCCATCACCTGATCGGACACCCCGACAATCGCCCTGCCATGCAAGCGATTCAGCTTGCCCATGATGTGCTCGACCAGCAGGGGTATGTCCTCCCGACGCTCTCGCAGGGGAGGGATTCTGAGGTGGACCACACGGATCCGGTAATAGAGGTCCTCTCGAAACTTGCCCTCCCTGACCAGCTCGGCCAGATCCTTGTTGGTGGCGGCGATCACCCGCACGTCCACTTTCAAAGGCGCCGTGGCGCCCAGCGGCTCGATCTCCCGCTCTTGCAAGACGCGCAGCAGCCGGGCCTGCATGGCGGGCGAGACGTCACCGACCTCGTCGAGGAAAAGGGTTCCCCCGTCAGCCAGGGCGAAGCGCCCCGGCTTGTCGCGCCGGGCGTCGGTGAAAGCACCTGCCTTGTAACCAAATAGCTCCGACTCCAACAACGTGTCCGGGAGCGCGCCGCAGTTGACCGCTATGAAGGGCCTGCGGCGCCGGGGTGAGAGATTGTGTATGGCCCGGGCGAACAACTCCTTGCCCGTGCCGCTGGCTCCCTCCAGCAGCACCGTGGCGCGCGAGGCCGCGATCTGGGGAAGCAGAGCGAACAGCCGCATCATCGGCTCGCTGCGCCCCACCATGTCCTCGAAGCGGTAGCGGCCCTCCAGTACGCGCCTGAGTTCCTCCAGCGGACGCAAATCCTGGAAAGTCTCCACGCCCCCGGTGACATGGCCCTGCTCGTCGGTGAGTAGGTTGGTCGAGACCCGGATGGGGATGCGCTCGCCGGCCGCGTTGACGATCTCAGCCGTGGCGTTGATGACCGGCTTGCCTGTGCGCATGGTGCGGCGCAGGGCGCAGCCTTCCTCGCAGCGGTTCGAGTGGAAGACCTCCCAGCAGGGCCGCCCCAAAGCTTCCTCCCGGGGCACGCCCGTGATGCGTTCGGCGGCCCGGTTGAAGCTGGTGATGCGCCAGTCCCTGTCCACCGTGAAGACGCCCTCGTTGATGGAATCGAGGATGGGGTCAGGCATCCCCTGCTTCCGGATTCGATCGTAACTGACGGGGCATGCAATCTGCAACGTCCTTGTCCGGTTGGTTTGCAAAATGCGACGATGGCCGTTGCAAATCCTTGCCCTCGCCCGCTCCCGCTCTGGCATCCCGCGTGCCATAACCCCTTGTGGATGAGGATCGCTATCGCCGCCTGGCAAGATCGCGTGGCGCCCGCGCTCGACTGGACACGCCGGATCCTTCTGCTCCAGGTGGACAACGGCCGCGAGCGTCAGCGCAAGGAATACTCCCTCTCGGGTGGCGATCTCTGGTCCCGGGCTCGCCAACTACTCGAGCTCGAGCTGGACGTCCTCATCTGCGGCGCTATCTCCGGCCCGCTGGAAAACGCGCTGTCCCTCGCGGGCGTGCGAGTCCATGCCTTCGTGTGCGGACCGGTCGAGG
>JBMFPL010000218.1:0-6251 GCA_049969115.1 Bryobacteraceae bacterium
TGCGGATGCTGAGCTTGGGGATTTCGTCGAGCTGGCCCCCGGGCGCGCCTACGAACTTGCCTCTCAGCGCGGGGGTTCCTGCGCCGGTGATTTCCAGCCACCAGGCGCGTTGCATGCCCGAGGGCTGGATGTTCCACCTGCCGTTGAACGCCTCGTCGCCGGCCGCACAAAGGGCCGCGCTCGCCAGGAGCACCAGGATTCCGGTCCGCATCGGGCTTCACTTTAGCACAATCGCCCGGGCGTGGATCAGATGGTGAGTGTAGCGAGCTCCACGGGCGAACGCGCGCCTTCGACGACCACGATGCCGCTGCTGGTGACGTGATAGCGTTTGCGGTCTTCCTCCAAGTCGTAGCCGATCAGGGTGTCAGGGGGCACGTGCACGTTCTTGTCCAGGATGGCGCGGCGGATGCGCGTCCGCCGCCCGATGTCGCAGTTGTCGAAGATGATGGACTCCTCCACCAGCGCGCCTGAGTGGATGCGCACGCCACGGCCGATCACCGAGTTACGCACCGTGCCGCCCGAGAGGATGCTGCCGCCGGAGACGATGGAATCTATGGCCTGACCGCGGCGTCCCTCCTCGTCGAAAACAAATTTGGCCGGGGGCGTTGCGTAGCTGGCGGTGCGCAGTGGCCACTGGCGGTTGTAAAGGTTCAGGGCCGGGTCCACCGCGCGCAGGTCCATGTTAGCTTCGTAGTAAGCTTCGATGGTCCCCACGTCACGCCAGTAGTTGGGCTTGCCGGGCGGTTCGCCCGGGATGCGGTTAGTCTCGAAGTTGTAAGCATACAAAGGGCAGCGCCCGGCCATGGAGGGCAGGATGTCGCGCCCGAAGTCGTGGGTGCTGGTTTCGTCGGCGGCGTCGCGCTCCAGCTCCCTGAGCAGCGCCTTGGTGGAAAAGATGTAATTGCCCATCGAGGCGAAGACGCGCTCGGGATCCCCCGGCATGGTGGGGGCGTCGGCTCTCTTCTCGTAGAAGGCGGTGATGCGCCCGTCGGGCTCCGCCTGGATGACGCCGAACTCGGCGGCCATCTTTTTGGGCACGGGGATGGCGGCTATGGTGGCTTCCGCGCCCCGCGCGTGGTGGAATTCGATCATCTCGCGGATGTTCATGCGGTAGACGTGGTCGGCGCCGAAAATGGCCACCACATCCGGGGCGGATTGCTCGATCAGGTTCAGGTTCTGGTAAATCGCGTCGGCCGTGCCCTGATACCAGGTCTCGCCCGGCGAACGCATCTGGGCGGGCACGGGGATGATGAAGTACTGGCTGAGCACGCCGCTGAACTGCCAGCCATCGCGCAGGTGTTGCAGCAGCGACTGGCTGCGGAACTGCGTCAGCACGTAGATCGAGTAAATGCCGGAATTGACCAGATTGGAAAGTACGAAGTCAATGATGCGGTACTTGCCTCCGAACGGCACCGCGGGTTTGGCCCGCTCCTTGGTGAGGGGATAGAGCCGGGTCCCCTTGCCCCCGGCGAGCACGAAGGCCAGTACGCGAAGCTGCATGGGAGCCAACCTCCCCAGCCTCAAACGGCTGGAAAGGTTATTTTGCCAGCGATGTCCGCTTCTGACAAGCGAGAACAGATGGGTCCTTCGAGGCCGCTAAGGCCGCTGGCAGCGTGTATGCTATCGTGGAGGACCGGGCCGGATGAGCGCGCGCCGCCGCTGGATGATCATCGGGTTGCTGTGCACCGGGATGATCATCGCCTACTTCGACCGGGTCAATCTTTCGGTCGCGCTGGCCGAGAAGGGGCCCGAACGTTCGCTGCGAGCCGAATTCGGGCTGAGGGACCGGGACCGTGGGGCGTTGAACTCAGCCTTTTTCTGGTCCTACGCTGCCTTGCAGATTCCAGCCGGCTGGGTAGTGGATCGCTTGGGCGTGAAGTACCCTTACGCGCTGGGTTTCGTCATCTGGAGCCTGGTTTCGGCCGGCTCCGCGCTGGTCACGTCGCTGCGCCAGCTTTTCCTGCTGCGAATTTTGCTGGGAGTGGGCGAGTCCGTGGTCACTCCCGCGGGCATGCGCTGGATCCGTTTTCATTGCGCGGAAAGCCAGCGCGGCCTGGCGGTCGGCCTCTACATGGCGGCGGCAAAAATCGGCCCGGCGCTGGGTACGCCGCTGGCGGGCTGGTTGATCGTGCAGTTCGGCTGGCGCAAGATGTTTCTCATTCTCGGATTGGGCTGCCTGCTGTGGTTGGTGCCGTGGATGAAACTGGTCGAGGATGACGACCGGCGGATCGAGGCGGCGCGGTCGGGGCAGGGCAAAGCCCCGCTTGTTCCTTTCGCCAGGGTGCTCGCCAGCCCCGTCATTTGGGGCACCGTGATCGGGACCTTCTGTTACCAGTATTTCGTGTATTTCTCGATGACCTGGCTGCCGGCCTACTTCGTGGACCGGCGCCATCTTTCGCTGGCCGATTCCAGCGTCTACACCGGTTTCAGTTTCCTGGGCATGGCCGTGGTGGCGACCCTGGCGGGCTGGGCCGCCGACCGGCTGATCGAGCGCGGGGCTGACCCGGTGCGCGTGCGCAAAGCGTTCACCATCGCCGGATTCCTGGTGGCTTCCAGCGAGCTGATCGGCGCGCTGTCGGATTCCAACGAGGTGGCGCTGTTTTTCGCCATTTTCTCGCTGAGCGGTCTGGGCCTGACCACGGCCAATTACTGGGCCTTGACCCAGACGCTGATCCCCGGCGCGGCCGTGGGCCGCATCGTGGGAGTCCAGAACTGCGCAGCCAACCTGCCCGGGATCGTGGCTCCGTTGCTTACCGGATGGCTGGTGCAATCCACGGGCAGCTACGAAGCGCCCATGAAAGCGATCTGGATCTTCTTGCTGATGGGCGTGGCCGCGTATCTCGTCTTGGTGCGGGCGCAGTATGCGCCCGGCGCAACGGCCGCGCCCGGCCAGCGATGAGGGCTCAGCGGGCTCTGGCTTTCAGCCGGTAGTCGCCCACCGGGGGCAGGCGCACCACCCGGCACATCTGAAACAATCGCGAGCGCGTGCGTTCGCCCACTCTTTCCGCCAGCGAGACCCGGTAGCGCACGCGCTCGAGCAATTCGGGTGAGCGTTCGATCAGCTCGTCGCCGGCTGCATCGTCGGGAAGGCTGGTGGTGGCGATCAGCGGCTTTTGGTGATTGCAGCGGTGAGTGACGATGCCGGCGATGGCGTCCACCGCCCAGTCGGGCGCACGCTGCGCTCCCAGATCGTCGAGCAGCAGGATCTCGGCTTCCAGCGCGGCGCGGTAAACGTCGCGATCGCTGGAGGGAGCCACCGCATCCCAACTGGCCCGCATGCGCGAGACCAGGTCCTGGCAGTCGAAGAAAAGGCCTTCGAAGCCACGCGCGATCAGCATGCGCAGCGCCGCTATCGCGAGGTGCGTCTTGCCCGTGCCAGGGTCGCCCATCAGCAGCAGGCCGGGTTTGTCGCTGTGCGGGAAGTCGCGCACGTAGGAACGCACGGTGAGCACTGCGGCGGCCATCTGCCGGTACGCCGGGGGATCGCCGGTGGGAAGTCGGAAATTATCCAGCGACGCGTTGCGATACAGCGGCGGGATGCCGGCGCGCTCTTCCATGGCGCGCAACCGCTCGGCTTGCTGGCAGGGACACGGCTCCGCCGCGCTGATCCCGTCGCGCTGGATGATCTTCCAGCCCGTGCCGCCGCACTCCGGGCAGACAGGCTCGCTCATGCCCCCATTATCGCGCCAGGTGCATTTGGTTTCCGCCCGAGCAACCGGGCGGCGGCGTGCTATCGTGGGGTGAAGAGGGCGGATGGTGAAACCGGAGGGTATCGAAGCTTCCCTGCGCCAGCGCGGCCTGCGCATGACGCGCCAGCGCCGCATTCTGCTCGACCTTCTCGAGCAATCCGGTTCGCATCTGGACGCCGACCATCTTTATCGTCTTGCCAGGGAACGGGACCCGAAGCTGAACCGGGTGACTGTCTACCGCACCCTGAAGGTTCTCAAGGACAGCGGGCTGGTGGACGAGCTCGACCTCATGCACTGGGAAGGCGAGGCCCACTATTATGAGACGCGCATGAAACAGGAGCACGGCCACGTGGTCTGCCTGCGCTGTGGCAAGGTGCAGGAATACTACGGGGAGCCGCTGCGCAGGATGCGTCGCGAGATCGAGATCCATTTCGGGTTCCAAATCCTGATGATGCGCACGGAAGTGGGCGGTTATTGTTCGCACTGCCGTGCCCTGCGCGCGCGCGAACGCGAGGAGGCAGCGCTGGCGCCGGTCAAGCGCAACGACCGCCGGGCCAGCGGCTGAGGCTGCCCATGGCCGCGCCCGCCAGCCTGCCTGCTGCCTTGCTGGTGGTGAAAGGTCCTACCGGGGATCGCTTCCAGACGCCTGTCCATCCCCTGCCATTTCACATCGGCCGGCTGGCGGAAAATCATTTGAGCCTGCGCGACAGCCGGATCTCGCGGCGCCACGCTCGCATCGTGTTCGAGCAGGGCGCCTACGTCATCGAAGATCTCAACAGCCGTCACGGGCTGTACGTGAACGGCGCGCGGGTCGCGCGCCACCCGCTGCGGCACGGCGACCGCATCGGTTTCGGTTTCGAGGACTCCTACGAGCTGATCTTCAACCTTGCCACGCCCGCTGCCAGCCCCCTGCTGGCGCAGGCCGAATCCGGCGGCGGTCATCTTGCACGCTTGCGCGCCATGCTGGAAGTCGCCCGGGCCTTGCAGGCTTCCCTCTCCACCGATGAAGTGCTGGCCGCAGTGGTGGAAGCTGCGCTGGCGGTCACCGGCTGCGAGCGCGGCTACCTACTTCTGCGCCATGGCGACGAGCTTCAAGTGCGCGTGGCCCGCAATCGCATCGGACCTTCGCAAGCCCACGGCGAACTGCCTGTAGAAAGGCTGCGGCAAGCCATGCTCGGGCGCGCCGATCTGTTCTGGATCCGCCCTGAAGAGGTTGGCGGCGCTCTGGCCATCCCCTTGGTGCGCGTGCGAACGGCCGCGGGCCAACACACCGAGCTGGTTTCAGTCGCTGAGGACACCGTGGGTCTGCTCTATCTGGAGACCGGGGGCCGGGCCGAGCTGTCCCCGGGCAGCCGTGAGCTGCTCGCTACGCTGGCGCTGGAGGCTTCCACCGTGCTGGAAAACGCGCGCCTGCTGGAACAGCAGTGGGCGCGCCAGCGGATGGAAGAGGAGCTGAGGATCGCCAGGCGGATCCAGGAAAGCCTGCTGCCGCGCGAGTTGCCATGCTCGCCATGGCTGTGCGCGGCTGCCGGCAGCCTGCCCTCGCGTCAGGTGGGCGGCGACTATTACGACCTTCGCCCACTGGCGCCGGGCTGCTATGCGGTGGTGATGGCGGACGTTTCGGGAAAGGGCGTCGGAGCAGCGCTGCTGGCGGCGCTGCTTCAGGGAATGTTCGTCGCCGCTCCCCACACGGGCCAGCCCATGGAGGAAATGCTGGTGCGCGTGAACCGCTTCCTGCTCGAGCGTACCGGGGGCGAGCAGTTCGCCACCGTCTTTTACGGGCTGCTGGAAGAAAACGGGCGGTTGCGCTTTGTCAACGCGGGGCATCCGCCCCTGCTGTTGCTGGGCGGCAGCGGGTTGACGCGTCTGCCTGCGCGGTCGCTTCCTTTAGGGATGCTGGAAGAGGCTGCTTACACGGCCGAGGAACTGCGCCTCGCGGACGGGGACCGCCTGATTCTCTACACCGACGGCCTCACGGAAGCGCGCGATGCGGCAGGTGAGTTCTTCGGGCTGGAGCGCCTGGAGAAGCTTGTCGCCCGGCACAGAGACGCGCGCGCCCCGGAGCTGTACCGCACGTTGCTCGCTGCGCTGGAGGAATTCAGCGAGGGCGGCGAATGCCCGGACGACATCGCTTTGCTGGTGCTGGAGTACCGCCGGCCAGCGGGGCAGGAAGGCCGCGCGCAAGCGCGCGCTTGACATCGGCCGCGCCATGAGGCACGCTAGGTTGTTGTACCGCTTCGCTGCCGGCGCGCTCTCCGGAGTGATCCCGCGCTGTTGAACGCCCGCGAGTTCCGGTGTGTGGCGCCCCGGCCGGCGAGCGGATCGAGGCAAACGCGGTGCTGACCCTACTATTGCAACAGCAGCAACCCCCGTCCAGCGCAATCGGGTTTCTCATCACCGTTCTGCCGATCATCCTCATCTTTTATTTCCTGCTCTTCCTGCCCATGCAGCGGCAGCGCAAGCGCCAGCAAAAAATGCTGGCCAGCCTGGAGACCGGGCAGACTGTGCTCACCAACGGAGGGATCATCGGAACCATCGTGGCCATCAACCGGGACGACGACA
>JBMFPL010000219.1:0-6230 GCA_049969115.1 Bryobacteraceae bacterium
CAACGAAGTGGTCGGCGTGGGAGGGTTCGTGGTGCCCGGCCAGCGCGTGGACGTGATCGTCTCCGGCAGCCCGCCGGGCGCGCCTTCCAACCTCGGCACGCTGGCGCGCACCGTACTTCAGAACATCGAGGTGCTTTCGGCGGGGCAGAACATTCAAAGGGATGCCGAGGGCAAGCCGGTTTCCGTGCCGGTGGTGAACCTGCTGGTGACGCCCGAGCAGGCCGAGATCCTGACGCTGGCGGGCAACGAGGCGCGCATCCAGCTCGTGCTGCGCAATCCGTTGGACACGGAAATCGCCAAGACCAAAGGGACGGCGGTGGCCAATCTGTTCAGCGGGCAGCCGTTCGTGAACCCGATCCAGGCTCCGGCGCCGGCGCCCGCGCGGCGGGCAGCGTCGGCGCCAAAGGCTTCGCCCAAACCGGAGGCGAAGCCCGAGCCGCCTCCCGTGGTGGTCGAAGTGCTGCACGGGGCCAAGCGGGCCGAGACCAAGTTCGGGGCCGGCGGGGAGGCCAAGCCGTGATGCAGCGAAAACATTTGCACAGGCTCGTGTCGATTCTGTTCTGGATTCTGCTCCTTGGCGCCCTGCTTCCCTTGGAGCCTCCCCTGCTGGCGCAGCAGCCGGGTGGCGCGCGCGATCTGTTCCTGACCGCGGGCAAGTCGCTGGTGGTGGAAAGCCCGGTGGTGATCCAACGCGTCTCGGTGGCCAATCCCAAGGTGGCCGAGGCAGTGGTGATCAATCCCAAGGAAGTGCTGATTAACGGGCTCGAGCCCGGCGAGACCAGCCTGATTCTATGGCAGCAGGGAGGCAATCGCCTGCTGTTCGATTTGAAGGTGCGGCCGAGCGCAGCGCGCCTGGAAGCGGTGCGGCAGGAACTGGAGAAGGAGTTGCCAGGGCAGGAAGTGAGCATAACGCTGGAAGGCGAAAATGTTTTTCTGCGCGGGACGGTCGACGACCGCATCGCCGCCGAGCGGGCGGCCCAAATCGCGGGCACGCTGGGCAAGGTGGTCAACCTGCTCTATGTCAAGACGCCGCCCGTCGAGCAGCAAATCCTGCTCAAGGTGCGCTTCGCCAACGTGGACCGCGCTGCGGCGCAGGATCTGGGCGCCAACTTCATGTCGCTGGGGGCGCTCAACACCACGGGCATGATCACCACCCAGCAGCACCAGCCGCCCCGGGTCCAGTTCGCCGGACCGCAGGGCACCAG
This sequence comes from Bryobacteraceae bacterium, assembly GCA_049969115.1. GTDB lineage: Bacteria > Acidobacteriota > Terriglobia > Bryobacterales > Bryobacteraceae > DTHT01. The sequence continues at coordinate 1,206 of JBMFPL010000219.1, forward strand.
CTTCAACCTGACCGACGCCCTGAACATCTTCCTGTTCCGGCCCGACTTGGATCTGGCGGCGACGATTCGCGCGCTGCAAAGCAAGCGGCTGCTCGAGATCCTGGCCGAGCCCAACCTGCTGGCGATGAACGGCCAGCCGGCCAGCTTCCTGGCGGGCGGCGAGTTCCCGGTGCCGGTGGTGCAGTCGGGCATCGCGGGCGCGGGCGCGGTCACCATCCAGTGGCGCGAGTTCGGCGTGCGCATCAATTTTCTGCCCACGGTGACGCCGCGCGGGACCATTCGCCTGCGGGTGCAACCGGAGGTGAGTTCGCTGGACTACGCCAACGCCATCGTGTTCCAAGGCTTCACCATCCCGGCGATCTCCACGCGCCGCGTGCAAACCGAGATCGAGCTGGAACCCGGCCAGAGCTTTTTGATCGCGGGCCTGCTGGACAATCGCGTGGTCGAGAACTTCAGCAAGATTCCGGGCATCGGCGACATTCCGGTGATCGGCAAGCTCTTCCAATCCCGGTCGCGGACCAAAAGCAACACGGAGCTGCTGGTGGCTGTGACGCCGGAGCTGGTGCGGCCCATCCCGCAAGGCCACCCCGTGCCGGGCATCGCCATGCCGCGGGAGTTTCTCAAGGAGGGATCGAAGGCGGCGCCGCGCACGCCGGGCGTCGATGTGACGGGCCCGGTGCCGGTCAAGGCGGTGCAGGAGAGGGTGCCAGTGGAGCAGCTCAAGGAGCCGAGGGCGCAGCCGGCTGCGGCCGCCCCGGCGATCCAGATGGCGCCGGCGCCGGCAGCCGAACGTCCGCCGCAGACGAATCCGCCGCAGTGATGGTGCCAGGGAGGAGAGTCCGGGGAAAGTGGCTGTGATGATGGGCGCGGAAATCAAGGTCGGGCTGGTCGTGGCCAACCGCGAGCTGTGGAACCAGGTGCAGCTCTCGCTGCGCGGCTCGCCGGCGCGCGTTGTCTTCGACCAGCCGTCCGTGCAGGACTGGGGCCGCTTCTTGGACGAGCTCGAGCGCGTGCGGCCCGACGTGGTGCTAGTGGATCTTGGGGCCCTGGGTCCCTCGTTCGCCGACTCGCTGCGGCGGATCCGCTCGACCCTGGCCCAACCCATCGTGATCGCGCTGCACACCAAGGTTGACCCTGAGGCCATCCTTTCCGCCATGCGGGCCGGGGCGAGCGAGTATTTGTACCCGCCGCTGGAGGGCGCCCTGGAGAAAGCGCTCATCCGCCTGGTGAGCGAGCGGGCGCGGCAGACCCAGCCGGCTCGCGAGCCTGGCAAGGTGCTGGGGTTCGTATCGGCCAAGGGCGGTTGCGGCGCCACTACGGTCGCCTGCCACGTCGGGGTCGAGTTGCAGAGGCAGACCAACAAGGACGTGTTGCTCGCGGACCTCGATCTCGAGGGGGGCGTGCTGAGCTTCCTGATGAAGGCGCGCGGGCAGTACTCGATCATGGACGCCGTGCGCAACATCCACCGGCTGGATGCCAGCTACTGGAAGGCGCTGGTCTCCAACGGGCAGCCGCACGTGGAGGTGATCGCGGCCCCGCGCCTGCTGGATCCCAACGAGCCGCTCTCCACGGAGGCCTTCCGCCAGGTGGTGCGCTTCGTGCGGACGGTTTACGATTGGGTAGTCCTCGATTTGGGGCGGGGCCTGAACCCGATCATGCTGGCCTTGCTGCCCGACCTCGATCAGGCCTTCATGGTGGCTACCTTCGACGTGCTGGCGTTGCACCGGGTCAAGCAACTGGTACAGAACCTGCTCGATTACGGCTACGGGCAGAAACGGTTCCAGTTGATCCTGAACCGCATGCCGCGTCAGCCGGATTTGACCCAATCCGAGCTGGAAAAGGTCCTGGGAACGGAGATTTTCGCGGGTTTGCCCAACAGCTATCCGGAGCTTTACGAGGCCTATTCCGAAGGCGCTTTGTTGCCATCCACAAGCGAGCTGGGCCGGCAGTTCAGCCGGTTGGCGGCGAAAATCGCGGGGTCGCCAGAGGACCGGGCTGAAAGAGGCAAGCCCAGGCTAGGCATCTTTTTCTGAGTTACGAGGAGCGCAGACCCAGACGAGGAGACTGAGCGATGGCGACCGATTCGACCGCAGCAGGGACCCGGGCGGCCCTGGACACCAGTTGGGCCACGCGGGTCAGCGAATACCGGGCTACGACTCCGGAGTATCAGGAGTTGAAGTTCGCGCTGCACCGCAAGCTTCTGGAGCGCATCAATCTGGAGGCGCTGGGTGCGCTGGCGGGCGAGCGGGTGCGCACGGAGGTCCGCCTGGCGGTCGCACGTCTGGTCGAGGAGGAGCGCACGCCGCTGAGCCTCGCTGAGAAGGAGCGGATCACTGAGGAAGTCCTCAACGAGGTTTTTGGCTTGGGGCCGCTGGAGCCGCTGCTCCAAGACCCCACGGTCTCCGACATCCTGGTGACCACGCCGCGCCTGGTCTATGTGGAGCGAAATGGCAAGCTCCAGCGCACGCCCGTCGAGTTCAAGGATGACCAGCACCTGTTGCGCATCATCGAGAAGATCGTGGCGCGGGTAGGCCGGCGGGTGGACGAGTCGTCTCCCATGGTGGATGCGCGGCTGCCCGACGGCTCGCGCGTCAACGCCGTGATCCCGCCAGTGGCCGTGGATGGCCCGCTGCTCTCCATCCGGCGCTTCCGGCGCGACCCCATCACCGCCGAGGAGCTGGTGCGCAACCTCACGCTGACCGAGGGAATGCTGGAAGTGCTCAAGGCCTGTGTGCGGGCGCGGCTGAACATCGTCATCTCGGGCGGCACCGGCGCGGGCAAGACCACACTGCTCAACGTGCTTTCGGGTTTCATTCCCGAGGACGAGCGCATCGTGACCATCGAAGACGCAGCCGAATTGCAGCTCCGGCAAATCCACGTGGCGCGCATGGAGGCGCGGCCGCCCAACATCGAAGGTCAGGGAGCTATCAAGATTCGGCAGCTCGTCATCAATGCGCTGCGTATGCGGCCGGACCGCATCATCGTGGGCGAGGTCCGCGGTGAGGAGGCGCTGGACATGCTTCAGGCCATGAACACGGGTCACGATGGCTCGCTGACCACGATTCACGCTAACTCGCCGCGTGATGCCATCAGCCGGCTGGAAGTCATGGTGGGTATGGCCAACGCCAACATGGGGGTGCGCCCCATCCGCCAACAGATCAGCTCGGCGATTGACCTCATCGTACAGATCGCGCGTTTCAGCGACGGCATTCGCCGCGTGACGCACATCATGGAAGTCGTGGGCATGGAAGGCGACCAGGTCACTGGCCAGGATATTTTCATCTTCGAGAAGACCGGGGTCCGCGAGGACGGCAAGGTGCTGGGCCGTTTCCGTCCCACAGGAATCCGCCCCAAGTTCAGCGAGCGCCTGAAGGCGGCGGGGATCCAGCTTCCCCCGTCCATCTTCCAGACGGTGGTCGAAATCAAGTAGGCGGTTATGGGCGCTGCGATACTTACGTTCCTGTTGATCTTCGCGCTGGTGGCCCTGACCCTCGGGCTGGGCTTCCGCTACCTGGAGGGCCAGCGCCGCAAGAAAATCACCGGCATGCTGGAGGCGGCGGCGGGACAGGCCGTGGTGAGGGAAACCACGGTCCTGCTCGAACCCGAGCAGCCCCCGCTGCTCGCGCGCCTGCTGGAGCGTTTCGATCTCATCCGCAAGATGGAGATGCATATCCAGCAGGCGGGGATGACGTTGACGCCGGGTGGGCTGCTCATGCAGATGCTTTTGGCGGCGTTTTTGGGCGGCTTGATCGGTCTCTGGCTGCGCCCGCTCGCCGTGGCGTGGTTGAGCGCGCTGGCGGGGGTGGCGGCGGGCGGTGCCGCCCCCTATCTGCTCGTGCTGCGGCAGCGCAAGCGCCGCTTGGCCGCGTTCGAGGAGCAGTTTCCCGAAGCCCTGGATTTCCTGGCGCGCGCCATGCGGGCGGGTCACGCCTTCTCCATCAGTTTGGAGATGCTGGCCGACGAGTCCTCGCCGCCGCTCAGCATCGAGATTCGCAAGGTCTTCAACGAACACAACCTGGGCCTTCCCATCGATACGGCCCTGAAAAACTTGGCCCTGCGGGTGCCGCTGCTGGACGTGAAATTCTTCGTTTCCGCAGTTCTTTTGCAGCGGGAAACGGGGGGCAACCTGGCGGAGGTGCTGACCAAGCTGGCGCGCATCATTCGCGAGCGCTTCCAGCTCAAGGGCCAGGTGCGCGCGGCCAGCGCGCACGGGCGGGTGACCGGGGCGGTGCTGACCATTATGCCCATCGTGCTCATGCTGGGCCTGATGGTGGTCGCCCCCGGCTACCTGCAATCCATGTTCAACGATCCCGATGGCAAGTACATCGTGGGAGCGGCGGTGCTGGGGCTGCTGCTCGGCCACCTGACGATCCGCAAGATCGTGGACATCAAGGTGTGACGTCATGCCTGCGCTCATTTCGCTGGCCTTGTTCGTGGTGCTGAGCCTGAGCATCACGGCTTACGGTTACCGGCTCTACGTGCGGCCGCGGCGATTCTACGAGCAGTTGGGCGGCCCGATGGCGGCCGAGACGGCGACGCTGGAGACACCGCCCGCCAGGCAAGTCTTCGTGCGCTTCGTTCAGAAAGTGGGCGAGGCGGTGCCCATCTCGCCGCAGGAAGTTTCCATGACCCGCCGCTATCTGATTGCAGCGGGCTTCCGCTCGGAGGTGGCCCCCAGGATCTACTACGGGCTGAAAATCGTCTTGTGCGCCGCGGCGCTGGTGGTGGCTTTGCTGGTGCGCGAGTCGGTGACCGCCAATCCCGTGCTGCGTACGGTGTTCGTAGTGGCCGCGGCCCTGGCGGGCTTTTTCGCCCCCAACATGGCGCTCGATCACCTGGTGACGCGGCGGCAGGAGAAGCTGCGCCTCTCGTTGCCCGATGCGCTGGACCTCATGATCGTCTGCATGGAGGCCGGCCTGGGCCTCGATCAGGCCATTCTGAGCACCAGCCGGGAACTGGAATACACTCACCCGGAAATCAGCCAGGAGCTGAAACTGGTCAATCTGGAGATGCGGGCCGGCAAGC
>JBMFPL010000220.1:0-6229 GCA_049969115.1 Bryobacteraceae bacterium
CATCGGAGGTCACCCGCGATCCCTGGAAATCGATCTTCAAAGCAGCGTTGAAGGACAGCTAAAAGGGCTGGTTTTGTTTCTCACCCATTGGATTGCGCTCTCCAGAAGGGGTTGATCACACTGGAACCCGCATGAATGAAGACGTTGGAGGGCCTCACAAAGTTGCACCGAAATGTTTAAAACGGAAATGCGGGCTTGCTCAGCACGTGCCGGAGCGTGACCAAAGCCCACTAGCCGAGCACTTTATCCCCGTTTTTCTGGTGGGAAACTGGCTATTACGGTACTGCAAGGCAAGTCACCTTGTCAACTGCCCATTCGGTGCTACATTCGTCACCGAGACGCGATGAGAGACTCCGAATTCCTTCTCGGCATGGGGCAGATGCTGGTGGAAGGCGGCGACGTCGAAGGCAACTTGCAGCGTGCGGCCGGCATGATCTACGAGGCCGCCGCGCGGGGATGTCGCATCGTGGTGCTGCCGGAGTGCCTCGATCTGGGATGGACCTGGCCGGGCGCGCGCGATCAGGCGCAGCCCATCCCCGGCGCGTTCAGCGACGCGATTTGCGAGGCTGCACGACAGGCCGGCATTTACGTGGTGGCAGGATTGACCGAGCGCGCCGGCCAGAGGATTTACAACGCGGCGGTGCTGGTGTCGCCCGCGGGCGAGATCCTGCTCAAGCACCGCAAGATCAACGAACTGGCCATCGCTCACGACCTTTACGCTACGGGCAACTCGCTGGCTGTCACCGAGACCCCGCTCGGCATCATCGCCATCAACATCTGCGCCGACAACTTTCCCGAGTCGCTCGCGCTGGCTCATGCCCAGGCACGGATGGGCGCGCGCCTGCTGCTTTCACCTTGCGCCTGGGCGGTGGAGGCGGATCATGACGACCGGCGCGACCCTTACGGCGAACTGTGGCTTCGCGCGTACACCACCCTGGCCCGCCTGTACGACATGACCGTGGTGGGCGTCAGCAACGTGGGCCGGCTGCGCCAAGGACCTTGGCGCGGCCGCAAGTGTATCGGCTGCTCGCTCGCGGTCGGCCCGGGCGGCCACGTGCTCGCCCGCGGCCCTTACGGGGACCGTGCGGAAGCGCTGATCGTTGTGCCGGTGCGGTTGGAACCCATGCCTGCGCGCGGGACCGCCTTGCTCGAGCTGCTGCGGCGGCGCGGCTATGAGGGGCCGTGAGAGGGCGGGCCGACGGCGGCCCGCCCTACTACGATGGTTAAAACCGTAGACGCATGCCGAGCTGGATGTTGCGCGGGAAGTTCAACTGCTGCACCGGCAGGATGCCGAACTGTGGGTCCGAGGGATTGGTCGAAGGTGGATCCCCGCGCAACGGCGTATTGGTGACATTGAAGGCCTCGCCGCGGAACTCCAGTTCATAACGGTCGCCGAACGGGAAGCGCTTGGAAAGCATGACATCGAGCTGGGGAGCCGTGTGGCTGCGGATCTGGCTGAAGCGAGCAGGCAACTGAATGAGCTCGAAGGGTAGCAACTGGCGATAGCAATTGCGGTCCCGGCTGAACCAGTTGGTTTCACTGCGCCGGACCGCCAACGGATCGCCACACAGGAATTCCCAACCCGTCCACGCCGCCAGCGGCACGCCGGTCTGGTAGATCAGGTTGGCGTTGGCGCGCCAGTTGCCGAAGACGGCCTGGCCGATGCGGCCCATGTTGTTCAGAAAAGCCCGGTTCTTGCCGAAAGGCAAATCCCAGATTCCGGCGAAGGCCAGATTGTGCGTACGGTCTTCCGCCGCGATCTGGTTGATGAACGGCATCCACTCGAAGGTGAAATCCTGCCGCAGGGCGTTCTCCATCATCTTCGACCAGGTATAAGCGAGCACCCAAGTCACCGCCCCGGCGCGCGAGGTTGCCGCCATCATGCGCTTCTCATAGCGCACTTGCAAGCCGTGATACCAGGCGCGTCCCCATGGGTTGGTCGGCATCGAAACGCCCGTGTGTTGCGGTATGCGCCGCAGCAGATTGCGGCGGCTGATCACGGTGGAGGCGCCCAACGTGGTGTTGGTCGGCGCAATGCCCCACCAGGGGTTGGGCAAGGTTTGCTGGAAGTATAGGGGGTTGTTCAGGGCGATGTCCCAGTGTTCCTTGGAAGCGTCGGACAATTGGATGGTGCGCGGCTCCTTGTTGGTCAAGCTGCCCACGTAAGAAGCCTCCAAGACCATGTTCCAGGGCAACTCACGCTCCAGGGTAAAAGACCATTGGAAAGTGCGAGGGATAGGACGCTGGCGCCCGGGAAAGCTGACGCTCGTGCCGAGGTTGGTGAGCAGACCCCCTTTGGCGCCCAGCGGCGGAATGAGCCCGTCCGGGAACGGGTCCTCCAACGAGTGCGGGCCGGTCAATCCTGCCCGGTGCGTGCGCCCGCCGTCCACCGAGGGGATGTAGTCGGTGGTTTGGCTGAAGCCGGTGGTGATGATCGTCTCGTCAGCGTGCCGGTGGAAGATGCCAAAGCCGCCGCGCATCACGGTCTTGGAGAGGAAGTTATAGGCGAAGCCGAAGCGCGGCTGGACGTTGCTGTAATCGGAGTTGAAAATACGGCGCGGCTGATCGCCCACCCCGGCGTACAGCAGCCCGCCGCGGATGGCGTCAGGGGGTGCGGGGTAGTTGGGGGTGCTCGCAGCGAACTGGCGCCACTTGGCCAGTGCCTGGTCGCTCACCGGATTCACGGTGTTGAAAGCGAAGCCACTGACCAAGCGGTTGTGAATTTCATAGAAGGGGAACTGGATGTCGTAGCGCAGCCCCAGATTGAGCGTCAGGCGACGGAACACTTTCCAGTCGTCCTGGATGAACCAAGCTACGTACGGCTCACGGCGGAGGGTGCTGTCGTTATAGGGCATGCTTCCGCTGCCCAGGTAGCCCAACAGCAAGTCAGCCACACTGGAGCCATCGAGCGGGGTAGGGCGGCGTCGCCCGTAGTGCTCCTGGCTCCAGGTGGTACCAAAGCTCCACGACCCACCCACGTTGCCGGAAGCCCGTGTGTGATGGATCAGTTGGGCCCATTCGAAGCCGTATTTCAAGCTGTGACGGCCTTTGGTCTGGGCGATATTGGCCTGGAAATTCACTTGCTGTCGCGAACTCTCGTTGACGAACTGGCTGCCCATGATCGTGGTGTAACCGCTGAGGGCAACCTGAGGCGGCAGTTTGGCGGGATAAGTGGGCACCAGAGGTAAGTTCTTGATGCCTAGTTTGTCCCAGGTGAACTTAGGATCGGAGACATTGGGGAAGTTCTGAATGAACCGATTCACGCTTGCCTGCACGTGCAGGATCCGGGTGGGCGAGATCAGGTGATCGAAGGCCACGATCGCTCCCGTGTTCCGCCGCACTGTTCCCGGCATGTTGCCCTGTTCGGCCGGCGGGTAAAAGCCGTTCTGGTTGCGGTATTCACTACCGTCCTGGAAGGTGAAGACCACGTAGAGGCGGTCCTGATCGCCCACCATGTGGTCCCAGCGCGCAATGGGCTGTTCGTAACGGTAGCGTCCAAGGTTGTCCGGCCGAAGGAAGTTCTGTTGCAAGCTTTGCGGATTGAAGTTGGGCGGGGGATACAGATTCACGATGTTGCGTCCCACGTTACTGATCCGGGTGGGCGGGATCAGATTGCCGGGAAACGGCTGGCGCTGGTAAATGCCGCCCGAGATACAATTGGTCCCCGGTTCCCCGCACGGTCGCGAGGTGAGCGGATCGAAGATGATGATCGGGCTGCGCTCCCCCGTAGGGATGAAGTTGAAATTGCCGCCCCGGATCTCCACCGGCGGTACCGTCGTCACCGAGGGGAACGGCACTCGCTCTCGCCAGCCTTCGAAACTCACAAAGATGAAATCTTTATCGCGGCGGATGGGCCCGCCGAGGACTCCCCCGAACTGGTGTTGATTGCGGAAACCGCGTGGCTGGCCGCCGGCGTTGTTCTGCCGTGTATTGGCATCCAGGATTCGGTTACGCCAGAAGTCGAACACCGATCCGTGCCATTCGTTGGTGCCCGAGCGCAGTGTGGTGTTGACGTGCCCGCCCCCCGAGCGCCCGTACTGGGCGTCGTAGGTATTCACCATGATCTTCATCTCCTGGATAGCTTCTACGTTGGGGGCCAGGTCAAAGGTGCCTTGGGTTGAGATCGGCGCGCCGTTCAACAGAAACTGGTTGGTGCCCGTACGCCCTCCGTTCATGGTGAAGGCACCGTTGACGTCCCAGGCTCGGGTGCCCGAATAACCGGTGGATCCGAAGGTCCTTTGCGTAAACATCACGCCGGGCGACAGGCGCATCAGCATGTAAGCTTGCCGTCCGTTCAGAGGGATTTCTTGAACTTTTATGGGATCGAAGACCAGACCGCGCGATGCGGTGGCGGTCTGAATCAACTCTTGCTCGCCCACCACGGTGATGGACTCGGTGACTGCTCCCAGTTCCATAGTGATGGGCAGGTTGAGCTTGTCGGCGACTTGCAGGACAATGCCCTCGCGGCGCACGCTGGCAAAGCCTTGCGCCGTGACGGTGATGGTGTAGCGACCGGGATCCAGCCCGACCACCGTGTAGACTCCGGCGTTGTTAGTGACTGTCTCCCGGCTAACGTTGGTATCCTCCTTGGTGGCACGCACCACGGCGTTGGGGATGGCCGCGCCAGTAGGGTCACGGACTTCCCCGAGGATGGTGGCACGAAATTCCTGGCCCAACGCCGTGCACCATACCCCGAGCAGGCACAACACCCTTTTTGTCTTCATAACCCAACCCTCGTGATTCAGGCTTCTTTCAGCCCCCGGGGCAAACCCCTTGGTGGAGCCGCCTAATTGTACCCCGAGTGCGCTGCGCCCGTGAAGTTGGGCTTGCACCCCGCGGCTTTTTGGGCTTATAATAGGGATAGTGCCTTCATGGCGCCGCACCGTGTTTGGGGAGAAATATACATGGCCATCGTAGCTGGATTGAATCTGGAATTCGTTCGGCGCGCCGAAAAACCTTTCGCCGTGGGCGTGGAGATGGCGGCCAAAATGGGCTACAAGTACGTGGAGCCGCTCGTGCACACAGGTCGCGAGCTATTGAGCGAAGGCGGCTACTACCATTCCGTCTCCATGGAGGAAGACCCGCATTTCATCAAGGACATTCTGGACCGGCACGGCGTCAGAGCTTCCGGGCTCAGCGCCCACTGTCCGCTGATGCGGCCCGAGATCAGCGTAATGTACTTGCAGCGCGCCATCCAGTTCGCCGCCGTGCTGGGCGCGCCTGTGGTGAACACCGACGAGGGCATCCGCCCTTCCTGGATCACGGACGAAGAGGCCTGGACCCTGATGCGCTACACGCTCAAGACCGCGCTGCGGGTGGCCGAGCGCTACGGCATCGCCATCGGCATCGAGCCCCACCAGGAAATCACCAAAACCACCGAGGGGTTGCTGAAGATCGCGACGCTGGTGGATCATCCCCTGCTGCGCATCAACTACGACACCGACAACGCCTACCTGGCGGGCGCGGACATTTATGAAGCGCTGGACCGCATCGGCCCCAAGCTGGTTCACATGCACGCCAAGGACATCTCCTTCGAGCATGCCGAAGCCGAACGCGGCAAAGTGACGGGCACTCCCGTCGGCTGCGCCTGCGGGGACGGCGTCGTGGACTGGGCGCGCGTGATCGCGATCCTGCACAAGCATCATTTCAACGGGGTGCTCTCGGTGGAATGCGGCACGCCCGAGCAGGCAGCGCGCAGCCTCGAGCACTTGAACGCGCTATTGGCCACGCCGGCAGATAGCTGACCCCATCGTCCGAATCCCCTGGCTGCGAGGAGGCGGCGGGCCTCCGCTATGATGAAAGCGGGGCCTGTGATGCCGTACCTTCCGGATAGCGTCCTGGGGATTAATAGCTGGTTGGAAGACGAAATCCAGCAATCGCTTCGTCACGATCCGAGGACGGTGGACCCGAGTTGGCGCGAGCTCTTGCAGCGGGCGCCGGTGACCGCCGCCCCACCGCCTCCGGCAGCGCCAAAGACCGAGTTGAGCATAGAGGGCGAACTGGCGCCTTTGCGCGGCGCGGCGGCAAGGATCGCCCAGAACATGAACGCCAGCCTCTGGGTGCCCACTGCCACCTCGCAGCGGGTCATCCCGGTCAAGGTGGTGGACGAGAACCGGCGCATCATTTTGGAGCACCGCAGCCTGCTCGGGGGCAGCAAGATTTCTTTTACGCACCTGATTGCCTGGGCCGTGGTCCAGGCGCTCAAGCATTTCCCCACCCTCAATCACGC
>JBMFPL010000221.1:0-6213 GCA_049969115.1 Bryobacteraceae bacterium
AGAGGGCAGGTCCACGTTGCGCGCTTCCAGCGTCTGGTTCGCAGGCAGTTCTTTCCAGGCCGACCGCAGCGACTCCGTGCTCTTGTACCTGGCGGCCAGGAAAGCGTTCCACTGCCGCTGAAGCTCCTCGCGGTATTCCCCGAGCACTGTGCGTTCCAAAAGCCCGCGCTGGAAGGCATCGACCAGGGAACTCTCGTTGTTGATTTCCACCATGGCCAGCACGGGATCGCCCTTGAGCTGGAGCGCGCTCAACAACCGGCGCGTGAACTCCAGTTGAAGCTCCACCATGCGCGGGTAGAAGATGTGCAGCGGCTTGCTTTGCGTGGGCAGGCGGGCAGAGCCGGGAAGCGGCGGCACCCGGTCCACCGCGGGCCGGAATTCGTAGCCCACGTGCAGGTTCACGTTGACATAGATCCCCTCGGCCTTGAGCGCATCGAGAAAACGGCGCAGGCGACGGACAGAGACGGGATTCAGGGTCGGGTAGGGATCGGTCGTCAAGACGCTGCGCGCCTGCTGGGGATCGCGATCCGGCGAGGTATCCATGTGATGCAGGCGCAGCACGTTGACGCCCAGGCGGCGCAGGCGGCGCGCGATGCGCACGGCGTCGGCCTCCTCGGGAAAGTTGCCGCCGAACACCGCGTTGGTTCCGAACAACCGGACCTGCTCGTCGTCACGCGTGCCGGGTTCGAGATCCGGCCCCACGCGGCAGAAGTGGGCGCCGCAGACGAACAGCCGGTCCGCCGCCCTGAGTGGCCGGTTGAGCCAACTGAAATCGGGCGCGCCCGCGAGCCTGTCGCGTTCGATAGCGAACCGATAGAAGTTTTCCTGCCCGGGCAGGGAAAGAGCCAGCAGCACCGCAAACGCCGCAATCCGCATACGCAGCGGATTATAGCGGAAGCACGCCCGTGCGAAAATGTCATGCATGAATCCAGGGATCGAGAATGTGCGGCGGCGCGGCAGCCGCATCTTTCGCGAAGACCGGCACCTGTTGCCGGCAGCCGCATTGATGAAGGCCGAGGGAGTCATTTCCTCGCTGAAGGATCTCAACAAGCCCTTCGTGACGATCATCAACTCCTACACCAACCAGATCCCCGGCCACGCCCACCTGGACCGCATCGGGGCGGTGCTCCGCGAGGAGCTGGAGTCGCTGGGATTCAACGTCTGGTACGCCAACGTGGGGGCAGCCATCTGCGACGGCATCGCCATGGGGCACTTCGGCATGAAGTACTCGCTGCCCTCGCGCGAGCTGATCGCTGACCAGATCGAATCCATCATCGGCGCTCATCCCTGCGACGCCTGGATCGGCATCGCCAATTGCGACAAGATCGTGCCGGCCATGCTGATGGCCATGGTGCGCATCAACATCCCTGCGGTTTACGTGAGCGGCGGCCCCATGCTGGCGGGCCCGGACGGCAGCGACCTGATCACGGTCTTCGAGGGCGTGGGCCGTCACGCGGCGGGCAAAATGAGCGACGATGAGTTGCGGCAACTGGCCGAGCGCGCCTGTCCCGGCTGCGGAAGCTGCGCCGGCATGTTCACCGCCAACTCGATGAACTGCCTGGCCGAAGCGCTGGGTCTGGCCCTGCCCGGCAACGGCAGCATCACCGCGGAGCGCTGGTGCGAGGACGGGCGCACCGAACTCAATCCCGAGCGGCTGGCGCTGGTTCGCCGCACCGCCCACGTGTTGAAGCGCTGCCTGGATGAGAACATCCGCCCGCTGGACATCGTCAACGAGCAGGCGCTGGTGAACGCCTTCGTGCTGGACATGGCGATGGGCGGATCCACCAACACCATCCTGCACACGCTGGCCATCGCCCATTCGGCCGGCATCGCCTTCGATCTCGCCCGACTGAACGAAATTTCCGACGCCACTCCCACTCTGTGCAAGGTTTCTCCCAGCCGGCCGGAAGTTCACATCGAGGACGTACACCGCGCCGGTGGCATTTCCGCCATCATGAAGGAGGCCGCCCGATGGCCAGGGGTCCCGCTGCGCCTCGACGTGCCCACGGTCACCGGCTCGCTGGCCGATGCGGTTCAAGCCGCCCCCGACCCGGACGGCGACATCATCCGCCGCTGCGACAATCCTTTCTCCAGCACCGGGGGCCTGGCCATCCTTTTCGGCAATCTCGCCCCGCGGGGCGCGGTGGTCAAGACCGCGGGCGTCGAGCCCGACATGATGGAGTTCGAAGGGCCGGCGCGCATCTTCGAGTCGCAGGAGGAAGCTGTAGCAGGCATTCTGGACGGCCAGGTGCGCGACGGGGACGTGGTCGTGATCCGTTACGAAGGGCCGCGGGGCGGTCCGGGCATGCAGGAGATGCTCTCGCCGACCGCGGCCATCAAGGGAGCGGGGATCCGCGCCGCCCTGGTCACCGACGGGCGTTTCTCCGGCGGCACGCGCGGGCTGTGCATAGGTCATGTCTCGCCCGAAGCCGCCGCAGGCGGTCCCATCGCGGCCGTGCAACCGGGCGACCTCATCTACATCAACGCGCGAGCGCGGCGGCTGGAGCTGAAGGTAAGCCGGGAAGAGATCGAGCGGCGGCTGGCCGCCTTGCCGCCCTTCGAGCCCAGGGTCAAGCGGGGGTGGCTGGCGCGCTACGCACAGTTCGTGACCAGCGCCGATACAGGAGCGGTGTTCTCGGTTTGAAGCCGGGACACCAGCGGCTCAATCTTCTTCCGCAGGCGGGATGGTCTCGTCCAGATCGGAAACCGGATTCTCGAACTTGGTGAGCTCCTTGAGAAACACCAGTGGGATCTTGGCGGTGGGGCCGTTGCGCTGCTTGGCGATGATGAGCTCGGCGCGTCCGCGCAGATCGGCGCGGTCCGGCTTGTAGACTTCCTCGCGAAAGATGAAAGCCACCACGTCGGCGTCCTGCTCGATGGAGCCGCTCTCGCGCAGGTCGCTCAACTGCGGCCGGTGGTCGCCGTCGCGCAGATCGGGCGCGCGGTTCAACTGCGAGAGCACCAGCATGGGCACATCCAGGTCTTTGGCCATCATCTTGAGGCCGCGCGAGAGCGCGCTGATTTCCTGCACCCGGTTTTCGAAGCGCCCGCGTCCACTCATCAGTTGCAGGTAATCCACGATCACCAGCGCCAGCCCCTGCTCGGCCTTCAGGCGGCGCAGCTTGGCGTGCATGTCCATGAGGTTGATGCCCGCCGTGTCGTCCAGGAACAGCGGCGCTTCGACCAACTGGGCGGCCGCCATGCTCAGCCGGCGCCGTTCTTCGGCGTTCAAATAGCCCGCGCGGAACTTCAGGCTGTTGACGCGCGCCGTGGCGCACAGCAGGCGCGTGAGCAGCGACTCCTTGGACATTTCCAGCGAAAACACGGCCACCGGCCGGGGCTGCCGCCCCATCGCCACGTGCTGCGCGATGTTGAGGGCCAGGGCGGTCTTGCCCATGGCCGGCCGCGCGGCGAGGATGATGAGTTCGCCAGGATGCAGGCCGCCGGTCAATTCATCGAACTTGAGGAAGCCGGTGGAAAGCCCCTTGATACGCTGGTTGGGGTCGAGGAAGGCGTTGATGCCGCCCCGGTATCCTTCCAGGATCTCGCGCGGAGTGAGCAGGCCGGTGTTGACCCGCGATTCGCCCAGCTTCAGCAGCGCCTCCTCGGCCGAAGCCAGGATCTGATCGGGGTCCTCCTCGCCCAGCAGGCAGCGGTCAATCACTTTCTGCGCGGCGAAAATCAGGCGGCGCAGGGCCGCCTTGTCGCGCACGATGCGAATGTAGCTTTCCAGATTCACGCCCTGCGGCAGTCCCTCGTCGAGCGAGACCAAATAGCTGAGGCCGCCGCAGGACTCCAGTTGCCCGTGGCGTTGTAACTCGTGGGCGACGGTGATGCGATCAATGCGTTCGCCGCGCTCGTAAAGCTCGCTCATGCGCAGGAAGATGCGCCGGTGAGCCTCCAGGTGGAAATCCTCCCCGCTGAGCGCGCCCGCTACCTGGGGGAAGACGGAGTCGTCCAGCAGGATGCAGCCCAGCACCAGGCGCTCGGCGTCGGTGTTCGCCGGCAACCCCTTTTCGAGCGCAAGATCGGGAGTAGCCATCGCTAGCCCGTTAGGTTATGGCGGAGCGCAGCGGCTTGCAAGGGTAAACAAGCCCATATCGCCCCTGCGTGTTTGCTTGCCCTTAGGCTGTGGGAATCCCTCTGCACGGCGCAGTGAAAAAGCTCTTCCGCCCTGCCGCAAGCAAGTTCCCTGCGTGCAAAAGATGCAAGGCTGGCGGCCGCTTTTTCCACAGCGCATCCCTACAAAAACTCCACACTTTGTTTTTACCGCAAAACGCCCGCGCGCGCCAGCGTTTCTCCGGCGGCGCCAACAGGCGGAGCGCCCAGGGCCCCGCCGTTCTCCTGGCAGGCGCTTCCACGTCGCGTGGGCGCCAGGGCGGTGCCTTCAGCGGGCGAAGCGACGCAGGAAGGGCGGCGTGTCGAGGTCCTCCAGGTCGTCTTCCTCGTCCTGCCCGGCGGGATCGAAATAGGGCTGCGAGGAAGGCGAGCTGCGCGCCGCGAACTCGCTGTCGGCGGCGACGGCCGCGGGCTCGGGCGCCAGGGAAGCCTGGACGGCCGGCTCCGGGGCGGGCAGGCTCAGCCAGTCTCCACTGCTGGCGTCCCGCTGCCGGGCCGTCCCGGTAAAGCCAGTCGCGATCACGCTCACCTTGACCGCGTCAGCCATGGTCTCGTTGAGCACGATGCCGAAACTGACCTCGGCCTCCGGGCAACGGGTGGCTTCGCGCACCAGCGAGCAGGCTTCGTGCAGCTCGTGGATGCCCAGGCGGCTGGATCCGGTGACGTGCACCAGCACGTTGCGCGCGCCCGCGATCGAGGCGCCTTCCACCAGCGGGCAGTTGATGGCCTGGCGCGCAGCTTCCACCGCCGCGTTCTCGCCCCGCGCCACCGCGGTGCCCAGCACCGCCAGGCCGCCGCCTCGCATCACGGCGCGAATATCGGCGAAGTCGCGGTTGATCAGGCCCGGGGTCTGGATGATCTCGACGATCTCCTGCACGGTGCGGCGCATGATCTCGTGAGCCATGCGGAAGGCCTCCAGCACGCTGGCCCCGCGCGGCGCCAGGGCGAGCAGGCGGTCATTGGGGATGGTGATGAGCGCGTCGACCGCCTCAGCCAGTTGTTCGAGGCCGCGCTCAGCCAGTTCCATGCGCGCAGGTCCTTCGATGGTGAAGGGCTTGGTGACCATGGCCGCGGTGAGCGCGTCCATTTGCCGGGCCATGGAAGCGATCACGGGGGCCGCGCCCGTGCCAGTTCCCCGCCCCAGGCCGGCGGCGATGAAGACCATGGAGGCCCCCTGGAGCAGCTCGAGCAGCTTCTCGGTGTCTTCCAGCGCCGCCTGGCGCCCGATCTCCGGGTCGGAGCCGGCGCCCTGGCCACCGGTAAGCCTCATGCCGATGGCCAGTTTGTTGGGTACGGGCGAGGCGCGCAACGCCTGTGAGTCCGTGTTGACCACCCAGAACTCGACGCCGTCCATGCCGCCGGCCATGATGTGGGCCACGGCGTTGGACCCCGCGCCGCCCACGCCGATCACGCGAATGCGCGGGCGCGGCGGCACCTCCTCCTGGATCTCGAACTTCAATCCGTCCGCTTTGGGATCCAACATCGCCATCTTTGTCCTCCCCCTTTCCGCCGGCCCGCCGCCGGCTTATCCGAAAATCCTGCTCAAGAAACCTCGCCGGCCTTCCCGCTCGCGCTGCTTGAGGCGGGCGGAATACATTGCCAGCCCGGCGGCCGTGGTCCAGGCGGGATCGTTCAGGGCCGCCGGCCAGTCACGGATGCACCTGGGCAGGCCCAGGTAGGCGTCGCAGCCGACCACCGCTTCGGCCACGTCGCACATGCCCGGCAGCCGCGCTGCGCCACCGCACAAGGCAAGGCCGCCCAGCAGCTCGCCATCCCTCAGCACACGCCCAAGCTCCTTGCGCACCCACCGGAACAGTTGCCGAGCGCGGCACTCCAGCACCGCCGTGAGATCCTTCCGCGGGATCTCGCGAGACTGGCGGCCCGGCGGTGCGGGCAGTTCGATCAGGCTGCGCCCGGTCTCCTCCTGCGTGACCGCGTAACCGTGTTGAAGCTTGACCGCCTCGGCGTCCTGGTAAGCGATGCCCAGCACACGCGCCACGTCCTCGCTAAAGCGCGAGCCGCCCAGCTCGATGCTGGAGGCCAGCAGGAGCGAATCTCCCGCGTAGACCACCATGTCAGCGGACTGCGCCCCGA